>JBFJTQ010000001.1:0-21488 GCA_041625275.1 Binatia bacterium
AGCGGGTCTGAAAAAATGTCGGAATAGGGCTAACATTCAACGAAAGGCACTATAGCAAAGCCTTGTCTCAAGTCAAAACAAGCCAAGGAGTCTCCTGGGGCGAATCCGTCAATGCTCATCGCGGAGAGTCAAACTGCTCTAGTCTGGTCTCCAAGTTGAGGTTCTTCGCCTCGCCGCTCACCCAAGCATCGATGCGCGCCAACGCCGCGCGGTTTTCCTCAACACCTTTGTCCGATTGATAACCGAACCTTTTCCCCGCGACTCTCTCCAGCAAGTCATTGGCTTGCGCGCGTGCAAGGGCGGCGCCTTCGCTCTTTAGAATCGCGACCAAAGTCGAGAGCCCTTCACGATCCTTCAGCGCAAGCTGCGCCTGAGCGATGGATAGCTTTAAAAAACCGTCATACTTTTCCCGCGCCGCATGTTGCAGCGCGGGTAAAGCGCGCGAATCGTTTTGTTTGACTAACAGCTCGATCGCAGCTTCGACGACTTGCTCCGACGGATTGTGCATGAGGAGATCAGCGATCGCCGGCGCGATCTTGGGATCACGCATCGTTTTGAGATGAGCGAGGGCATCCAAGCGGTGGACCTCTTCGCCCTCTTTGAGTTCTTCTAGAAGTTGATCCAGGGACGCCGCTCTCGGGGCCGGCACGGCCGCGGTCGGCTTTCTGAACGCGGACAGGGCCGCGAAAAACATGAATGATAAAATGACCAGCGTTCCAACATTGGCAAGCGCCCGTCCCCTGCTTGGCGCATGCTGCAGATAATAAACCACGCTGGCCAAGACCAGGAGAATGCCGAGCATCACGACGACCGCCGGTCCGGTGGGATAATCCGCGTAAAACGACCAGATGATCCCGAATAGGCTGGCCATGATGGCGACCAGCCAACCCGCTAGCAACCGGCCGAGGATGGTCTCGCTAAACATCTGAGCGATGACCGCGGGCACCACGAGATACGAGAAGACAAGGAGAACTCCCACGATCGCTACTGACTTGACGATAACGACGCCGAAGGACATGTAAAAAAGAACATCCCAGAAACGAATCTTCATGCCGGAGGCTTCGGCCACCTCGGGCATCAATGAGATGGCCAAAAACTGTTTGCGGAAAATAACATGGAAAATGCCGATAATGGCGTAGAGAACAGCCATATTGAGCACCTCGGGGAGCGAAACCAGCAAGACATCTCCCACCAACATGTGCTTCAATTCTTCACCGCCGCTCGCCGATTTGGACAAAATGAGCACGGCCGCTGCGGAGGCGACGGCATAAATGATTCCGATGAAGGCTTCTTGAGGGACCCTTTCCTTGCGCATGCGCGCAATGGCAAAGGCCCCCGCCCCCGCAAAGGTGAAGGCGAGCGAGAAGAGAGAGACCTGCAAGGGGTCCTTATCCGGGTCGTAACCCAGGACCAAAGCATAGGTGGCGCCGAGGGCCGCGATCTGAGCCAACGCCAGGTCGACGAATATGACTTTGCGCTCGATCACATGGATCCCAAGGTAGACATGATTGATGGACAGCACCAGGCAGGCCAGCAGCGGAACCGCCATCCAGTGCAGATCAAAAAAACTCGTCATCTCGCGCTCGCAATCGGTTCACCGCCTCAGCCCGGCTGTGGTCTTCTGAATGATGTGGTCGATCAAATCAAAATAGGTTTTGATCCCGGGCTCGCCCTCCACCTGATTAGGAAGCACGACGACCTTCGCTCCAGTTTGCTCGGCAATGCGATTGGGCAGTGAAGGGTCGTAGAAGTTGTCCACCAGGATCAGCGGGATCTTTTCCGCTCTGATCTTCTCCGTCACTTGGATGACATGCTGAGGTCCAGGCGGGATTCCTGGCCTCTCTTCGATGGTGCCCACCAACTGGATACCGAAAACCCTGGCGAAATAGATCCACACCTTGTGAAATTCAAAGGCCTTCACGCCCCGCAGCGGTTCCGCCGCCTTGAGCCAACCGGCGCTCTTGCCCGTAAGGGCTTGGCCATCGACCTTGGTCGTTTCCAGAAAGGAATGGAGTTGGCCGTTCCAAGAAAGCCGCGTCAATTTCTGCACTCCCACCAGTTTCAACAGTTCGGGGCCAAACATCGCGCGGTCAATGCGCGCAAGAAAGTTCTCCTTACGCGATTCGTAGTAAGCGGCGCCTGCGGGATCAACGGATTTTAACGCCTCGGCAATATTTTCCGCCTGCACTTTGGCCAGCAGCGGATCGAGCCAAACGTGCGGATTGCCTTGCGGATGAACGTCCCCGAATTCCCGCGAGACGATCGAGGGCACCTCGAGCGCCGGGATTCTGTTGCTCGCAATGATCCTGCCCGGAGTGCCGCGGAAGATTTTGGGATTGCCGGAGCCGTTCGCGACTTGATCCGCCCACAGCTCGAGCGAATAGCCAACCTGAATGAAGAGATCCGCCTGTCGCGTCTTTTGCATCAGTACGGGAGTCGGAGTCACATAGTGCGGATCCTGGTCTCCCCTCGCCAGCGTCACCACATCGACCCGGTTCCCACCCACCTCTTCAGTGAGGGCCCTCAGAATGGGGAGCGTGCAGACGACGCGCACTTTTTTCTCAGCGGCCATGGACGCCGAAACCGATATCGACAACAACGCAAAAATGATAGAAATCAATCGTAACAAATGCATTCGAGCCTCCTTGTTCCCGCCGCAAGGTCGTCGCTGGTCCGCCGTTCTATTTGTTCACCCAGAAGGGTTCCGGAGGGTGCGAACCATACACCCAGTTGAGCTCGAAGAGAAATGAGTTGCGATTGTTCTCGGTAAAGACATCGCTCCAACGGCGCTCGTAACTCAACCGGGCCCGCAGGAATTCGCTCAAGTAATAGGACACGTAAGGCGTGACGCTTCGGCGTTTCAGCCCTGGATTGAATAGAGTCGTCGTGTGGTCGAAGCGCAGCCCGCCATAGGTCCTTTGGTTAAACTGCCACTGAGTCAAGAGCGACAGCCCGAACGGCTTGCCCTTCCCTGGCTGCAGGTCTCGCAGCGTTATGGCTCGCTCCACGTCCGCCGGTTCCGACGCCTCATGGTAGGCGCGGCGTGCAAACATGAACTCGCCACCGAGCAGGAATGATCGCCACTCCCCTTGGCGCAGCGGCTTCCAGCGATACATGAAATCGACCCCGTGAAAATCCGCCGATTTCACTTTGTTTCCTGCGGGATGAAAATAACTCGACCATCCCAATTCTAAGTTGTGCGCGTCCTGAAAGGTCTTAAACCAGCGCAGATGCCCCAGATAGGAAATCCTGGATCGAGCCTCCGGTGATATCGCCACGTCGCCGCCGTTTAGCACTTCCACGGTTGCATCCAGACTCGAATTGGGATCCCACGGCGTGGGAATGAAAAAGTTGCTCGAAACCCCATTTTGGATGAATCCCTCTTCTCCCATGAACTCCGTCGTGGGCAGGGACCTGAAGGTCGTCGGGAGATCATGGGTGTGAATCACGTTGAATTTTCCAAAAGCCGGCCGGAACCTTCCCACCTTCAGTTTCATCCCCAGGGGAAGCTCGTCCAGAAACGGCAGTTTCTTGATGTTCACATAGCCCTCTTCGATGCCCACAGAGAATTTACCGGGGGCTTCCGATTCGAAGCCTGCGATCAAGACGCCGTCCGCGTACGGATCGATTGCCGCACGCATATCGACTTCCACTTCGCGCAGGTTAAACCGGTTGCTGATGCGATCTCCGTCCTCATTGAAGACGCTTCTACTGTCCCCGCGTCCGAGAAAATTGCCAAACACGGTAATGGCTGGATTGAGGGCGCTGAGGGATGATTGCACTGTCGGTTGCGCGGGTTGCGCCGGCGCGATGGACGGTTCAGCTTTAAGGGCCATTTCCTGCTCCAGCTGCTCGATTTTGCCCGAAGTCGCGGCCCTTTCTTTCTCTAATTGATCGATACGTTTTAGCGCCTGCTGCAACTGCTGCTGCATTTCTTTGACTAATGCCCTCAAAGATTCGGTCTCGGAAACCTGAGCGAAACTGATTTGCGGCAGGAACAATAGAAAAGCGATCGTATACCAGAAAACAGGAACTCGTAATTCCATCCGAACGTGATTCATGAATGCACCTCCAAAAAGTAACGACGGTCTCCCCTCTAAAACGGCGAAGGAGATCCCTATCAGAAACGCAAAAAATTGATCGGGTAGACCCTGAGAACTAGGCCCAGGTTGACAAAGGAGGCGCGCGCACGTGCAGATCGACTTCGATGCGGAAGCCCGACCCTGTGTAGGAGCGGTTTGAAATCGGCTCCGATTCTAATACGGGAGCCCAATGGGTCGCCGCCGGGGCTAGCCCGGCCTGGGCTCGATTTCCCTGGATGCAGCCGCACTCGTTGGCAATTCGGGCAGCGGCATTGACCGGGTGAAAGTGAAGCGGCAGAGAAAAAACCGTCAACAGCAATAACAGGCTGACGAACCGCCTTCCACCCAGGCTCTCGGCGAACCACGAAGGGCGATGCATAATGGCACGTCTACACAAGTCAGCGTACCTTGTCAAACCGGGACAAGGCTTCCGTGGATTCTTGCTTCAATCGGCGCTCCGCTTGCCGAGACAGAAACGGGTCGAGTTGTAAACCTAATCGCACCACGGGCGTCTAACCATTTAAATGGCTCCGGCGTCGCCCGAAAACTCACGATATTTTAGACATCTACACGCGCGGCGCCAGCACTGACCCAGGTTGTTTTGGAGCTGTCTCAGAGGGACGGGAGAGGCCGGATCGTTACCCCCGGAGGTCACTGGAATCTGAAAGACAACCGCTTGCCAGACAGTTTGTCTTTACATTGCCCATTGCCATGGACTTAATTTCACATTTCCGGTCTTGCAACTTGGGCCATGGCAAGGCAGTTGAAGATGTGATGGACACGACCTCAGCCGTGGCTTCCAGTGACGAAGAGCTTGTGGCCCTAAGCCAGAAGGGAAATCAGGGGGCGTTCGAGGAATTGGTGGAGCGGTATAAACAAAAAGCCTATCGGATAGCCTTCGATTTTGCGCGCGATCGCGATGAGGCCAAGGACTTGTCTCAGGAGGCCTTTCTGAAGGCCTTCTCCCATCTTAAGCAATTCGACGGCCGATCGCGTTTTTATACCTGGTTTTACCGCATTCTGGTCAATGTCTGTCTGGACTACCGCCGGCGCCTGAAACGGGCCCCAACTGAGGCGTTCGGGGAAAGCATGGAGAACGAGGCGGAACCAAGCTATCCCGCGGCCGCACAGACCGCCCCTGACCAGCACGTGATCGCCCGCCAAATGTCCCAGAGGGTCGGCGTGGCGTTGGCGGCGTTGCCGCCGAAACAACGAACGGCATTCATTTTGAGAAACCATCAGGGATTGTCGATCCGAGAGATCGCGGAGTCGATGCAGATGGCCGAAGGCACCGTCAAAGTCCACCTGCATCGGGCGGTCACGGCGCTCAGACAAAGATTGGCGGAGTTCGCCTAGGAGGTTCATGTGATAGGACCTAGCGATTTTAAACCGACGGCGTGCAAGGAATTTGAGCAGGATTTGATCCTTTATTACTACGGCGATCCTGCGGGCGGTGAGAGCGGCGCCATCGAAACGCACATCAAGAGCTGCCACGATTGCGCGATGTACCTGCGAGGACTCGCCAGCCTTCTCCCAAAAACCGTGAAAGAGGACGAACCGCCAAGTGAATTCTGGGATAACTATAGCCGTGAGATGCGGCACAAGCTCGCCGAAATTCGCGACAGGCAGCCCTGGTGGCATGGGTTGTACTCGTTGTTCAACAGGTGGACTCTACCGGCCCTCGCCACCACGGCGGTCATCGCTTTGGCCCTGACTTTTACACTTGGCAAAACACTGTGGAGTCCAAAGAGCAACCCAACGGACGATGAAGCGTTCATGGAAGTCCTCCCGCTGGCTGAAAACTTGGAGTTCTTCAAGACCATGGAGGTTCTCGATGCGATGGATCTTTTGGAATACATGGGGAGCTCGGCAAACGGCTCTGCTTGATAGGATCGAAGCGCATGGGGCAATCCGCTTGGCTAACGCTACTCGTCATCTTAACTGCCGCATGGCCTTCCTTTGCGGCCAACAAGGACAGCGAGCGGCCGGACCGAGAGATGTTGCGCATGATGGAATTTCTTCGGGACATGGAAATGATCAAACAGATGGAGATGATGCAGGACATGCACAATGTCGAAACCCTGGAAGAGAAGATGCCGGGAACAACGGCGAAAAATCCCGGGGCGGCAAGAAAGAAGGAGGCAACCAAATGAAACGGTTCATGATTTGGCTGCCAGTAGTTTTACTATTGGGCGTCCATTGGCCTTCTTTCCCGGCTTGGGGACGATCAGGAGCCGAGCACGATCTTACCTTTCGGAATGATCACGAGACCTTAGAGCGCTGGCAACGGATGACTCCGGAGGAGAAACAGGACTTGCGCGAGCGTTACCGGCGTTGGCAGTCTCTACCCCCGGAAGAAAAAGACGACTTGCGGCGCAAGTATGAACGATGGCGTCAAATGTCAGCGGAAGAAAAAGCAACGGTAAGGCGAAACTTCGAGCGTTGGCGCAAGATCAGTCCCGAGCAACGCGAGCTACTGCGGGAGCGCTGGCAACGCTGGCGCGAACTGCCGCCCGAGCGCCGGGAGGCGTTGCGCCGCCGTTTCCAGCAACTGCGCGAACTGCCGCCGGAAAAAAGACAGGAACTGCGCGAGCAATTTCGCCAAAGACTGGAAGGGCTTTCGCCGGAAGAAAAGCAGCGACGGCGAGAAAGTCTGCGCGAGCGCTTTAATCGCCTCCCGCCGGAGGAAAGACGGGATCTGCGAGAAAAATTTCGTGAACGCAAACAACGCTGATAGTGGGAAGACAAGAGATACACGGAGACTCGCGGTCGGGGAAACATCCCTGGAGCCGCGACCCCCACTAGAGCACCAGCAACGCCTTGGTCCGCGAACAAAAGCTCGTTCCCTTCCTGCGTCGATGAGCTTCGAGCTGGCTCGACCAAGGGCCACGCGAGCGGATTTCTGAGCAATCTCGCCTACTCTTTTTAACCCGAATTCCGCAGTTGCAGATACGCGATGGGCCGGGCCTGGGGAAAGCCTGGAGTGGCGAAGACACCCAAGCGTGCAGTTTCAAAGTGTTTGCTGCGACTAGGCAAGCCATCGCCCGCGATTTGAGATTGCTTCTCCCTGCACCGGCCCCTGAAGTCCGCTTAGAGGTAGAGACGCATTGTCTTCGCAACGAAAGGCCTGTCGTGAGCCTAAGCGACAACAAAAACCTAAGTCAAGACGAACGGTCTGGCATTTGATTAAACCGGCAGTGCGGGAATACAATGAAGCTGAATGCTGCAGTTGGATTGGTCTCTGCGGTGGCATCCCAAAGGCAGCCTGGCGAACCCGGGGCTAACTCGGCTGGATCGTCGCACCATTGGCCGAGCGCCGGGCTGATGGCTCAGAACTATACTGCAATTCGTAAAGCCGGGCATAGAGCCCGCCCCGCCCCAGCAACTCCTTGTGATTACCCTCCTCCCAGATCTCGCCCTTGTGAACGACGATAATCCGGTCGGCATTCTTAATCGTTGACAGGCGGTGCGCGATAATGAGCGCCGTGCGGTTTTTGAGCAGATCTTGGAGCGCATCCTGGATGAGCATTTCCGTTTTAGTGTCGACTGAGCTGGTGGCCTCGTCGAGGATTAAAATCTTCGGGTTGAAAGCCAGCGCCCGAGCAAACGACAGCAGTTGTCGCTGCCCTTGCGAGAGCGTTGATCCTCGCTCCTGGACTTCTTCCTTGTAACCGTTTGGCAACTTCTCGATAAATGGCGCGATATGCGCTCGGCGCGCTGCTTCTATCATCTGTTGGTCATCGACGCGAGAGTCCCCCAGCGTCAGATTCGCCGCGATATCGCCGGAGAAAAGAAAGACATCCTGGAGCACCAGGCCGAGGTGACAGCGCAGCGCTTGTTTGTTCCAATGACGAACATCGACGCCGTCTACGAGGATGGACCCGCTATCGATCTCGTAGAAGCGACAGAGCGCAGAAATAATGGACGTCTTGCCGCCTCCCGTTGCGCCCACCAACGCCACCTTTTCGCCGGGCCGAACACGAAAACTGATTCCCTTGAGGACCGGCTCCCCCGGGCGGTACGAAAGCCAAACATCCCTGAACTCCACCTCGCCGCCGCTCTGATCCGGGGTCTTCGGTTCAACCGGGTTAGTGATCGTCGCCGGCGTGTCGAGTAGCGTGAAAATCCGCTCCGACGAGGCCATGGCAGCCTGCATGATGTTGTACTTCTCAGCCAGGTCGCGCAGCGGTTGATACATGCGCTGGATATACTGGATGAACGCCACGAGGACTCCGGCCTGGATGGCATCTGCAACAATGAGCCCGCCGCCGTACCAGAGAAGCAGGCCGATGCTGAGCGCGCTGAAAATTTCAATGATCGGAAAAAACATCGCATTGTAGCGCACGCTGCGCAGCAAGACATCGCGGTAGCCGTGGTTAATCCCCTGAAAGCGGCCGTAAATTTTTTTTTCTTGGCCGAAGGCCTGAATCGTCCCGATACCCGCGATACTTTCCTGCAGATCGGCATTGAGTTTGGCCAGAATCAGCCGGCTCTCGCGATACACCTCGCGCGCCCGGCGGCGATAGAAGCGGCTGATGTAGATAATCACCGGAAACGCCGCGAGGCAGATCAGCCCCAGTTTCCAATCCAGCCACAACATCGCGCCCGCAATGCCGAAAACGATAAACAAGTCGCCCAGCAGACCGACGACTCCGGTGCTGAACAGCTCGTTGAGCGTTTCGACATCATTGATGGTCCGGGTCATCAGACGCCCCACCGGATTGCGGTCGAAGTAGGCCATGTCCTGCTTCTGCAGGTGCGCGAAGATCTCCATGCGCAAGTCATGCATGGCGCGCTGGCCGGTGTATTCGGTCGCGTAGGTCTTGACGAAAAGAAAAATAAAACCCGCGAAAACGTTGCCCAGGTAGAGCAGCACGATGACATCCAGGCCGTGAATATCGCGGTTGGCGATATAGCGATCGACCGCGACCTTGGTGATGTAGGGGCCAAGGAGCTGGCTCCCCGTATGCAGCAGGAGGAATGCGAAAGCGAGCGCAAGCAGTTTCCAGTACGGTCGCAGATAGCGCACGATGCGGCCCATGAGCCGCGCGTCATAGGCTTTGCCGAGGATCTCGTCGTCTCTATGAATCTCGTCGCTCACGGTCTTGCTTCCGCGTGGGTCAGGGTTTCGACTTCGCGCACCAGCCGCTGCCTCTGGTATAGACGGTAGTAAGCGCCGCGCAGATCGATCAACTGATCATGGGTTCCCTGCTCGACGACCTCGCCGCCGCGCAGGTACACAATGAGATCGGCTCCCCGCACGGTGGAAATACGATGCGAGATCAGCAAGGTCGTTCGCCCGGCCATGAACTTTTTCAGGCGCTTGAGTATCTCCTCTTCTGTTTCGACATCGACGCTGGAGAACGCATCGTCCAGAATCAAAATCGGCGGGTTTTTGATGAGCGCCCGGGCTAATGCCGTTCGCTGTTTCTGCCCGCCGGACAACCGCACCCCGCGCTCGCCTATGATCGTTTCGAATTGGGCGCTGAACTCCTCGATCGCCGGCAGAATCTGAGCCATACGCGCCGCGTCTTCAAGGCTCTGTTGCGTGCCGTTCTCGGCGCCGAAGAGGATATTTTCACGGATCGTTCCGGAAAAAAGAAAGATGTCCTGGGATACGACGCCGATGGCATCCTGCAGTTTGCGCAGCGGCATCTCCTTGATATCGACGCCGTCGATCAAGACGCTCCCATCCGGAGGCTCGAAAAGCCGCAACAGGAGACTCACCAGGGTGCTTTTGCCGCAACCGGTCTCGCCGACGACGCCGCAAACGACCCCCGCAGAGATGCTTAGATTGATATTCCTCAATGCTGGAGGGGCATCGCCGTAAGAAAAGGTCAGATTGCGGATTTCCACGGCGCCTCGTATAGGCGCGAGCTCGCTGGGCGCCTCGGGGGACTGGAAACGGGCGGCAACCTTAGTATCGAGAATCTCACAGAGGCGGCTCAGCGCGGACGTGCCCCTCTGGTATTGGTTCACGACATAGCCCACCGCCATGAGCGGCCAGGTGAGCATCGCCAGATATCCGTTAAAAGCCACGAACTCGCCCAGCGTCATGGTCCCTTGCAGGACTTGACGCCCCCCGAGCCACAAGACGATGGCCGCGCCGATGCCGGACAAAACCTGCATCAGCGGCCAGAAAATGCCCCACAAGGTCGCCAGCCACATGGTTTTCCGCCGGTAATCCGAACTGATCCCCTTGAAGCCTCGAACTTGATTGTCCTCCTGGGCGTAAGCCTGCACGACGCGGATCCCCGCTAGATTCTCCTGCACGAATGTGCTCATGACGCTCAGTTGTTCCTGCGTCGCGCGCGACCAGCGGAAAATGTGCCGCGCAAAGAAACGCACGACCACCGTGATCAGGGGCATGGCCAGCATCGCCCACAACGTCAGCCACGGATCGATGGTGATCATCAACGTCAGACTGAAGACCATCACGACGAGCGAATCGACAATGGCCAGCGAACCGAAACCCATGAGTTCGCGCACGGCCTGGATATCGTTGGTCAGGCGCGACATCAAATCTCCGGTCTTGGTATGTTGAAAATAGCTTAGCGGGAGCTTCTGCAAATGAGCGAAGACACGATCCCGCAAGTCGGCCTCCGACCGGCGTGAGAAACCGTGAATATTGATCCGCCAGCAGTAGCGGAAAAATCCTTGCAACGCGGCCGCGCCAAGGATAAGCGCCGGGAACTTGAGCAGAGATGTGGACGTCGAGCTGCCGTGGAGGGCGGCATCGATCCCTTCTTTGATGAGCCAAGGCAGCGCCATCCCGGCCAGATCGGTGGCAATGAGAGACAGGATGCCCAGGATCAGGAAACGACGATAACGGTCGACGAGAAATTGAATTCGATAGTAGTAACGCAGAATCTCAGTGTCCTTCGTGATTTGGGGCCAAAAAACAAGAATCAGTCTTGCTTGATACCGTGATCGCGGGCCACGCCGGGCCACTGCCCGGCCATCAGCTTGTCAATCACCGCTGCTAAACCGCTTACGGGGACGCGTACTTGCTCCATGCTGTTGCGATCCCGGATCGTCACTTTATCATCCGCCGGCGCCTTCTCATCGCCCACGGTTTGAACGTCCACCGTGACGCAGAAAGGCGTGCCGACTTCGTCCTGGCGCCGGTAAAGACGCCCGATCGAGGCGGTGTCATCGTAAACGGTGAACCAGCGTTGACGCAGTTCGGCAGTGATTTTCTTCGCCGTTTCGACGATGCGATCGTTCTTTTTGAGAAGCGGCAGCACGGCGACCTTGATCGGCGCAATCTCGGAGTGAAACCGCAGAACGACCCTTTTCTCTCCCCGCACCTCTTCCTCGTGATAGGCATCCACGAGGAAAGCGAGCGTCGAACGATCGGCTCCGGCCGAAGGCTCGATAACGTACGGAACGACTTTTCGCTTCGTGTCTTCGTCGAAATACTCCAGGGCCTTGCCGCTGTGGCGGGAGTGTTGCGTCAGATCATAGTCCGTCCGGTTGGCGATGACCTCCAATTCGCTCCAACCCATGGGGAAGAGATATTCAATATCCACGCACCGTTTCGCGTAGTGAGCCAACTCATCCTCCGCATGCTCGCGCAGGCGGATGTTGTCCTTGCGTAAACCGTACCGTTGATACCAGTCAAAGCGCTCGTCGATCCACTTCTGGTGCCACTCCTCATCCGTGCCTGGCGGGACGAAAAATTCGATCTCCATCTGCTCAAACTCGCGGGTTCGAAAGGTGAAGTTTCCGGGTGTGATTTCGTTGCGGAAGGCCTTGCCCATCTGGGCGATGCCGAAGGGCAGCTTTCGTCGCGCCGCCTGAAGCACGTTATCGAAGTTGACGAAGATCCCCTGCGCCGTCTCGGGCCGAAGATAAGTTCGGGTCGCCGTCTCTTTGACCGGACCGAGAAAGGTCTCCAGCATCAGATTGGCGGGCTTGGGATCGGAAAGCTTTCCGCCACCGCAATTCGGGCAGAGAAATCCCATCGCATTGCCATTGGCTCCCCCCGCCCACACGCGCAGCAGTTCCACGAGCTTCGGATCATCGGACCCTTCCAAGGGCAGCGCAATGTTTTCTGGCAGGCTCCCTTGCGGCAGGTTGGGCGCGAGCTTTTTTCCTTCGCCCTGAAGCCAGTTGGCAATCGCGCGGTGCGGATCTTTCTTTGCCGCCGGCCCCTCAAGCATTTTGTTGAACGCGCGCAACCATTTCGAATTCCAGATCGCATCCAGGATTTGATCCGCGCGATAATGGCGCCCGCACTCGGCGCAGCCGGTGAACGGATCGGAGAAACTCGCGACATGGCCGCTCGCCTCCCACACCTTGGGGTGCATGGTGATCGCCGCATCCAGCCCCACCATGTCATCCCTGAGATGAACATTGTCGCGCCACCAAAGCCGTTTCACGTTGTTCTTGAGCTCGACCCCCAGCGGTCCATAGTCCCACGCGGAACCCAAACCGCCGTAAATTTCGCTCGACTGAAAAATAAAACCGCGCCGCTTGCACAGCGACACGATCTTGTCCATGTCAACCATTAAAGGACCTAACCTTGCGGCAAATACCGTTTACTCTAATGGATGGGACGGGCGGAGTCAAAAAGAGAAAACCCGAGGCGGGGGCAAGATTGATTCTAGATGACGAAGTTCATAGTGGAACCGCTGGGCGAGCTAGGCAATCTGATCTCCCAGTGCCCGCCACGACTCACAATCGGTCTCATACTCGGCTTCCGGCACCCACTGACCGTTCTTCTGAAAGCCTCTCGCGTTTTCGCGCACATACGTTAGGCCGAGCTTTGCCATCACTCGCGCGCTCGCCACATTCCAGAGTGCGTGGGCGGCAACGATTTTTTTTGCCGCTAACGATTCGAACCCGAAGTCGATGACGGCCCGCCCCGCTTCGGTGGCGAAACCTTGCCCCCAGCGTTCGGGATGAATCCAAAAACCGATGCTCCACACACTCCTGCTTTTTTCTCGCGCTATCGACACGCGGCCGATAAATCCGCCATCGCGCCGTCCCGTGATTGTAAACACATACTCGTGCCCGCTGCGCCAGACATCGACGTTGCGCCGGGTCCATGCGGCTATTTCGGATTTCATCATGGGCGGACTCCAACGCATCCCGTCATTAAAACCGGGATAGCGTGTGGCGCTCCAGACATGCTCGAGATCCTCCTCCCGGGCACAGCGGAGGAGGCAGCGCGGCGTTCTCAGGCAGGTATCGAGCGGAATTTGCACGACGAGAAAAGCCCCGGCTTGAAGCGCCCTATCGCAGTCCCAATACGTCCTGCATGCTGTAGAGGCCTTCCTTTTGTTTCACCAGCCACTGGGCTGCCCGTAGGGCGCCGCGCGCGAAGGTTTCGCGGCTATGCGCGCGGTGAATGAATTCGATCCGTTCTCCCAATCCGCCAAAGATCACGGTATGATCGCCGACGATGTCTCCGGCGCGCACGGACAGGAATGCGATCTCGTCCTTGGTCCGCTCGCCGATAATCCCTTTGCGGCCGTTGACGCCGACTTTGTCGAGGTCGCGATTGAGGGCCTTGGCGACCGCGTGGCCCATGGCCAGGGCGGTCCCGCTCGGAGAGTCCTTTTTGAAGCGATGGTGCGCTTCGATGATCTCCACGTCGTAGTCCTCGCCGAGCGTCGCGGCCACCTTACCCATGATACTGACCAGAAGATTCACACCCAGGCTCATATTGGGCGATATCAAGACGCGCAACCGGTGGGAAAGCGTTTCAACCTCGGCCAACTGCCGCTGACTCAATCCCGTGGTGCCGATGACGATGGCGACGTTGTTCGCGGCGGCAAGTTTGAGATGCTCAAGCGTAGCTTCCGGAGTGCTGAAGTCGATGGCGACGACCTGCCCTTTCACAGAATGCGGGAATCGCGCTGCGATCGGCACTCCAATGTGCCCGACTCCGGCGACTTCGCCCGCATCCTTGCCGATATGGGGGCTCGCGGGTGCCTCGATGGCGCCCACGAGTTTCATGGCGCCGCCTTCGTGGGCAAGCCGGATGACGGTGCTTCCCATCCTCCCAGCAGCGCCGCAAACAATCAGACCTGGACTTGGCACGACCATTGTGGGGACCTCTTTCTTGCGTTTTCCTCTGAGACGGCGGCCCTTCGAACCCGCAACGCGGCTTTGGCCTTCAAAGCTCAACCCAAAGCTGTCTCCGGCCGCACAAATTTAACTCACAGCAACCCGAAGTCGGCCATGGCTTGCTTTAGCTTCTCGCGATTGCCCGCAGCCATGGGCGTCAGCGGAAGACGCAGGTCGCCGGTGCATTTGCCCATGAGCGAGAGCGCCGTTTTCACCGGAATCGGGTTGGTCTCGATGAAAACGCTGCGTATGAGGGGCATGAGTTTGAACTGCAGCTCACGCCCTTTTTCCCATTGTCCCTTGAGGCACGCCTCTGTGAGCTGAGCCATTTCTCTCGGCGCGACATTGGCGACCGTCGAGATCACACCCTTGCCCCCCAACGCCATCAGTGAAAACGTCAATGAATCCTCGCCGGAATAAACCGCCAATTGATCGCCGCAAAGGCGGATCACGTCGATGGCCTGATCCACCGAGCCTGTGGCTTCTTTCACCCCGGCGATGTTTTCGATTTCGGAAAGCCTGGCCAAGGTTTCCGGCTCGATCTTCGAACCGGTTCGGCCGGGGATGTTATAGACTATGATGGGAATAGCAACCGACTCTGCGACCTTTTTGTAATGCTGAAATATGCCCTCCTGGGTGGGGCGATTATAGTACGGCGAAATCATCAAGGCGCCATCGGCCCCTGATTTTTCGGCCTCCCGGGTCAAGCGCACGGCCTCCTCCGTTGAGTTGGAACCCGTTCCGGCAATCACCGGGACCCGCTTGTTGACGGTTCTGATGACCGCCTTGATGACGTCGTCGTGTTCCTGGTGGCTCAGGGTGGCGGACTCTCCCGTCGTGCCGCAGGGCACGATACCGTGAGTGCCGCCCTCGATATGAAATTCCACCAGGCTTTCGAGACTCTTGCCATCGACTTTGCCGTCTTTGAAGGGCGTCACGAGCGCCACCATGGAACCGGAAAACATAGGACCCTCCTTTAATGGACCGCGACCGTTCCGCGGAAAACCTCCTCGGCTCCGCCGGTCATGTAGACATGATTGTTGTCGCGCCACTCGATCAACAAGTCGCCGCCTTTGAGGTGAACCGTAATTTGTCTTTCCGTCCGACCCGTGATGACACCCGCCACACCCACGGCGCTGGCGCCTGTGCCGCACGCCCAGGTTTCACCGGCGCCGCGTTCCCATACCCGCATCTGCACCTCTTTGGGAGTGAGGATTTTGATGAATTCCGTGTTGACTCGTTTGGGGAAAAAAGGATGATGCTCAAAACGCGGGCCGATCTTTTGCAGGTCGAGCGCATCGATGTCATCGAGATAAAGCACGCAGTGGGGATTGCCCATGGAAACACAGGTGATCTGATAGCTGGTACCGTTGACCGTGAGCGGGCGATTGATGATCCGGCCGTCGGCAGCGACGGGAATCTTCCGCCCGTCCAGGATGGGCTCCCCCATGTCGACTTCAACGAGGTCGCCCACCAATCGCGGACGAATGATGCCGGCCAGGGTCTCGACCGCCAGTTCCTTCTTCTGCGTCAGACCGCGATCGTGGACGTACTTCGCAAAGCAACGGATGCCGTTGCCGCACATTTCCACCTGGCTCCCGTCCGAATTGTAAATTTCCATTTTGAAATCCGCGACCCTGGAGGCATGAACCGTCAGCAGCTGATCGGCGCCGATGCCGAAGCGCCGATCGCAAAGCTGTTTCGCCAGCGTGGGTAGATTTTCAATGTTGGTCTCGCGGCAATCGAGAAACACAAAGTCGTTACCACAACCATGCATTTTTGTGAAGGAGATTTCCATCGACGCCTGAACTCCTCAGGCTCTCGCAAGTCGCTCACTGCAGCTTGGCCGGGATCGCTTCCCCCCGGACCAGGTCCTCGAGACTCTCGCGA
Organism: Binatia bacterium; assembly: GCA_041625275.1. Classification (GTDB taxonomy): domain Bacteria; phylum Desulfobacterota; class Binatia; order UBA9968; family UBA9968; genus JBFJNS01. The sequence continues at coordinate 16,050 of JBFJTQ010000001.1, forward strand.
GCTCGGACCACATAGTACGTGTCGCCGTCCACCAAAATCTCCGGCGGCTTGGGATGAGAATTGTAATTCGACGCCATGGTGAAACCATAGGCGCCTGCGCTCATCACTGCAAGCAGATCGCCGCGCTCCGGTCGGCGGATCTCCCTGTCTTTGGCAAAGAAATCGCCGCTTTCGCAGATCGGCCCGACGACATCGGCCACGATCTTCTCGCTTGCGCGCTCCACGACGGGTTGAATCTCCTGGTAGGAGCCGTAGAGGGCCGGCCGAATGAGATCGTTCATGCCGCCGTCAACGATGACGAATTTCTTTTCGTCGGTCTCTTTGACGTACTGAACCTCGGTCACAAGAATCCCGGCGTTACCGACGATGACGCGCCCCGGCTCCAGAATGAGCGTCACGTCCAGACCTTCCAGTCCCTGAATTATGGCCTTCGCGTACTCCTCGGGATGAGGGGGCAGTTCGTCTTTGTAGCTAATCCCGAGACCGCCGCCCAGATCGAGGTAGCGGATGCGCGCGCCTTCCTTCTGCAACGAGCCGACCAGGACTCGATCCAGGTATTCCCTCACTCGGGCCAGGGCATCCACGAAAGGCGCCACCGAGGTGAGTTGCGAGCCGATGTGGCAATCGACGCCGACGACTTCAAGATGCGGCAAGGACACGGCCTTCTTGTAGCTCTCCAGCGAGCGCTTGATCTCGACGCCGAACTTGGCTTTCTTCATGCCCGTGGAAATGTAAGGATGGGTTTGCGGATCGACATCCGGGTTGATGCGCAGGCTGATCGGCGCCCTTTTACCGATGGCGCCGGCAATCTCGTTGAGGGCGATCATCTCGTCCTCGGATTCGACGTTAAACATCAGAATGCCGGAGGCGAGCGCATATTCGATCTCATCTTTTTTCTTGCCGACCCCAGAAAAGACGATCTTCCTCGGATCCGCGCCGGCCTTGAGCGCGCGAAACAACTCGCCGCCGGAGACGATATCGAATCCTCCGCCCTCTTTCACAAACGCCCGCAGAAGAGCGATGTTGGAATTCGCCTTTACGGAAAAACAAACGATATGCGGGATCGCGGAAAACGCCTCATCGAAAACCCGGAAGTGGCGTTGCAGCGTGGCCAAACTGTAAATGTAGGCGGGGGTGCCCACTTCCCGGGCGATCTGCCTTACCGCCACGCCTTCAGCGAACATTTCCCCGGCGCGATATTCGAAATAATGCATTACGGCCCTCGCACGATCTCGACTTCGTTGGATGGCTCGCTCAGGGAGCCGTCGAGGAGCTGCGATGAAACACGATAGCGGTACGTGGTTTTGGCCCGCACCTGATCGTCGATGTAGCGGTAGCGTTTCTGCTTGACAAATTTTTCTCGGTCTTCCACGCCCACGGTCGTCAGCGGCCGATAGGCCACAGGACAATCGGGGCAGTTTGGCGCGATGTCCTTGCGGAAGATAACGAAGCTGGCTAAGTCCTTGAGTTCCTTTCCGTCCACGTATTCGGTCGGCCGGCTCCAGGTCAGGACGATGCCGGGCCCCTCGGATCTCACGGAAAGGTTTTTGATCGGGCGCGGCGTCGCCAGCTCCGGCGCACGCGGATCTCCTTTTTTACCGCACCCCGAACCCAAAACCGCCACCACAAGTCCAACGATGAGCAGAGGCTTCATTTACACCCTCAATTCTTTCAGACGGCGCAGCACGTTGCTGCGAGCCGTTCCGCCGGGCGCCCGGCGGCGCGCCACCACCGCCTCGGCGGAGAGATATCGGTATACGTCTTTTTCGATCTTCATGGAAAAGCGCTTCAATTCCACCAGCGACAACTCCTCGATCCGGCGTCCCTGGGGCAGGCAGTGCTGCACGATGCGGCCGGCGATTTCATGGGCGGAACGAAAAGGAACGCCGCGCCCGACGAGATAATCGGCGAGATCCGTCGCATTCATGAAACCGTCGCGCACGGCCTCCATCATGCGGTCTTGCTGGATTTTCATGCCCCCGATCACTGCGCCGAGAATCGCCACGCTGGCCTTGACCGTGTCCACGGTATCGAAGAGCGGGATCTTGTCCTCTTGCAGATCTCGATTGTAGGCAAGAGGCAACCCCTTCATGATCGTCAGCAAGGCCTGCAGGTGGCCGAACACTCGGCCCGTCTTGCCGCGAATCAACTCAGGCACGTCGGGATTTTTTTTCTGCGGCATCATGGAGCTGCCGGTACAGTACTGATCCGGGAGTTCGATGAATGCGAATTCTTGACTGGACCACAACACCAGCTCTTCTGCAAGGCGACTCAGGTGAACGAACAGGATCGCCGACGTCGCCAAAAACTCCAGCACGAAATCGCGGTCGCTGACCGCATCGATACTGTTCTTCGATACGCGTGGAAAATTCAGGAGCCTGGCCACATAGAGCCGATCGATGGGGAAACTGGTCCCCGCCAGCGCCCCGGACCCTAAGGGCAAGACGTTAATGCGCTTCAGACTATCTTCGAATCGCTCTCGGTCGCGGCCGAACATATCAAAGTAAGCCAGCAGATGATGCGCTAAGAGCACCGGCTGGGCGCGCTGGAGGTGGGTGTAGCCCGGCATGATCACGTCGATATGACGTTTTGCGGCCCGTGCCAGCTCCTGCTGGAGGGCCTCGAGTGCCTCGGCGATATGCGCGACTTCCTCACGGAGAAAAAGCCGCATGTCAAGGGCGACCTGATCGTTACGACTGCGCGCCGTGTGCAGCTTGCGGCCCGCAGCGCCGACTTTCTTGGTCAGGCGCCGCTCGATATTCATGTGGATATCTTCGTCGGACGCCGAGAACGGGAAGACGCCGCGTTCGATTTCGAGCTGGATCGCTTTCAGTCCGCGGACGATCTTTTGTCCTTCGCGTGCGGAAATGATCCGCTGCCGCGCAAGCATCTTCGCGTGAGCGATGCTGCCCAGGATGTCTTGGCGGTACAGACGCGCATCGACATCGATGGAAGCCGTGAAGGCTTCAGCGGACGGTGCCGCATCGGCACCGAACCGTCCACCCCAGAGTTTCTTATTTTTTGTGCTTTTCAACCCGACCTCTTCGCTTTGCTCAGCCGCTGCAACCTGAGCCGCAACGCATTCAAGCGAATAAACCCCTCGGCGTCGCCCTGATGGTAGACCTCGTCGGCTTCGAACGTCGCCAACTTCGGATCATAGAGCGAATGCTCCGATTTCCGGCCGGCAACGATGACGTTGCCCTTATAGAGCTTGAGCCGCACCCGTCCGCTGACATTGCGCTGGGCGGTATCGATTGCGCGCTGGAGAAGTTCCCGCTCGGGCGCGAACCAGTAGCCGTAGTAGATCATCTCCGCGTAGCGCGGAATCAGCGAGTCTCTGATGCGCAGCACTTCGCGGTCCATGGTGATGGACTCCAAGGCCCGGTGCGCGGCATGCAGGATCGTACCGCCCGGCGTCTCGTACACGCCGCGCGATTTCATGCCGACGTAGCGGTTTTCCACGACGTCGGCACGGCCGATGCCATGTTTGGCGCCGAGATCGTTCAGCTTGCCTAACAGTTTCGCCGGCGAAAGCTTTTTGCCATTGACGCTGACCGGGTCGCCGCACAGGTAGTCAATTTCGACATACTCCGCCCGCTGCGGCGCTTTTTCGACGGGGCGGCTCCAGGCGAACATATCCGCGGGCGGCTCTTTCCAGGGATCTTCGAGGATCCCGCCTTCATAACTGATATGAAAAATATTGCGGTCGGTGCTATAGGGACGGGCCTTGGTCACCGGGACGGGAATCCCATGTTTGCGCGCGTAAGCGATCAGCGACGTGCGCGAGTTGAGATCCCAGAGCCGCCAAGGCGCGATGACTTTTATGCCGGGCTTGAGCGAATAATAGGTAAGTTCAAAGCGGACCTGGTCATTGCCTTTGCCGGTGGCTCCGTGCGAGACGGCGTCCGCCTTTTCTTTGACGGCGACATCGATCTGCGCCTTGGCAATGAGCGGCCGGGCGATAGAGGTCCCCAGCAGGTACGATCCTTCATAAACCGCATTGGCCCGCAGCATCGGGAATACGTAGTGCTCAACGAACTCCTCCCGCAGATCGCCGACGACGGCTTTACTGGCGCCCGTGCTGAGCGCCTTGCGCCGGACGGCTTGCAGATCCTCGCCCTGGCCGAGATCGGCGCAAAAAGCGACCACCTCGCAGCCATATTGCTCCATCAACCAGCGCAGAATGACGGAGGTATCCAATCCCCCCGAATATGCCAGAACAACCTTGTTAATCTTCATGTCCGCCTTTGCGATTCTCGATTTCCAACATCGATCAGTGGTTGGCTTTCAGTCATCCCGTGAGCATCAGCTCCGACGCGTTCCGACGAGCCAGACCATGATGGCCTTCTGTATGTGAAGCCTGTTCTCCGCCTGGTCGAAGGCGATGCATTGCTCGCTTTCCAAAACCTCATGCGTAATCTCTTGCCCGCGGTGAGCGGGCAGACAGTGCATGACGACGGCATCTTTTTTGGCCATCGCGACGACTCGGTCATTGACTTGATAATCGCGAAAGGCCTCGGCGCGGGAGCGGGCTTCTTGCTCTTGCCCCATGCTTGCCCAAACATCGGTGTACACGACATCGGCGCCGCTGACAGCTTCTTCCACGGATTGTGTAATTTGAATGCGAGCGCCCGCCTGTCTCACTCTGTTTTCTATTTCACGGTTCGGTCCGTAACCCTGCGGACATGCCAACGAGAATGATATGGGTATTTTTTCCGCCACCTCCATCCATGAATGAACCATGTTATTGCCGTCGCCGACAAAGGAGACTTTCAGGCCATCGAGCCCGCCCTTATGCTCTATGAGCGTCAGACAATCGGCCAGCACCTGGCAGGGGTGAGACATATCCGTCAGCGCGTTAATGACGGGCACGGAGGCATATTCGGCTATTTCTTCGAGCGTCGCATGGGAGAATGTTCGAACCGTGATCAAATCGACCCAGCGGCTCAGGCTGCGCGCGCAATCCGCGGGCGCCTCCCGGGTGCCGAGCTGAACCTCGTTGGGCCCAAGGAAGATCGCGTGCCCTCCCAGCTGAATCATGCCGGCTTCGAAGGTGACCCTCGTGCGCAAACTTGGCTTCTCGAAAATCATCGCCAAGCATTGGCGGGACAGCAATGGATGGGGAACTCCCTGCTGCTGCTTAGCTTTAAGGTCCTGAGCGAGGGCGAAGAGGCTTTCCATCTCCTCGCGGCTCAGGTCTCGAAAATCCAGCAAGTCTCTTTTTGCCATCATCGAATGTGACTTGGCTCTCGTTATTGACGCGCAAGCACGGCTTCCAGGATCGCCAGGCCGCGATCGAGTTCACTCTTCTTAATCGTCAAGGGGGGAACCAAACGAAGAACCTTATACGCGGTGCAGTTCAAGAGCAGCCCCTCTTGCATGCAGGACTCAGCGATTTTGTTTCCCTCCATCTCGAGTTCCACGCCGATCATGAGGCCC
>JBFJTQ010000002.1:0-20572 GCA_041625275.1 Binatia bacterium
GGCGCATGGAAGGTCATGCGCGTGCCTCCAATGCGGCGCCGTGGTAAAGGAATCGCCGGTATGATGCTGCCCCCGGAAGCCTGGCCGTCCTCCCGCATCTGTGCCGGCCTGTGTGTGGGCGGAAAAAATCCGCCGTACCAGCCGGGAGGGAGCGGGGCGCCCTTGGACGTCGGCGGGTCATCGAGTCCAAGCGTGGCTGCAAATTTCAACAGCACTGAGGCGGCCACGACGTCGGTGGCGGTTTCACTTTTACCGATTTGGCGTTTAAAGCTGTCTAATGCTTCGGCCATGGGGGCGACCTCCGTCTGGAATGAGATAGGGATGAGATTAGGCTGGGTGACTCTTCCGTGTCAAGGAAAACACGCCCAATTCCCCAGTGAGAGAAGAGTGAGTTAATGGGATTGCACGGGCGCCAAAAGATTTGGAATTTGCCTTCACGCGATAATTTCCAGGCCGGCTCGGGGCCGGGCCAGGTTGATAGACAACCTTAAAATTTTCGATATAAAGGGCTCAACACTCAGGTTGCTGGAGGGTTCATGTCCGAACAAAGGCCTTATCGATTGCCCGAGACCGTGACCCCGGAACGTTACGCGATTCGATTGACTCCGGACTTGACCAACTGGGTTTTTAAGGGCGAAGAAATTGTTTCGATCCATGTTCATGAGCCGCTGCGAGAAATAGTCCTCAATGCCGCGGAGATCGAGTTCCAGGCGGTTTCCGTAAAAGATCCCGACGGGAACGTTCATGTCGGCTCTGTGGCTCTTGATGCTGAAAACGAGCAGGCGACGTTCAGGTTCCCGCAAACGTTACACCCTGGACGGTGGGAGCTGGAAGTCAAGTTTTCGGGTATTTTGAATGACAAACTACACGGTTTTTATCGTAGCACTTACAAGGATAGTGAAGGGAAAGACAAGCCGCTGGCTTCCACGCAGTTCGAATCCACCGACGCGCGGCGGGCGTTCCCGTGTTGGGACGAGCCGGCGATCAAGGCGGTGTATCAAGTCACCTCGGTTATTGATGAGAATCTGACGGCGATTTCCAATGCTCGGGTCGTGCGCGAAATCCCTCTAGGCGAAACGGGTAAAAAAGAGATGGTTTTCGCGGATTCGATGAAGATGTCGACTTATCTCGTCGCCTTCATTGTCGGCGAGTTTGAGGGAACCGACCCGGTCATGGTCGGAAGCGCGCCCGTGCGTGTCTGGGCCGTGCCGGGCAAGGGCCGCCTCGCAAAGTTCGCCCAGGACATCGGCGTCTTTTCGCTGTCCTATTTTAGCCGTTACTACGACATCCCCTATCCCGGCGACAAATTGGATTTGATCGCCATCCCCGATTTTGCTTCCGGGGCGATGGAAAACCTCGGGGCGATCACCTTTCGGGAAACGGCGCTGCTCGTGGACCAGGAAAAGGCGGCGCGCAGCGAGCTCGAACGGGTGGCGGACGTGGTTTCGCACGAGAACGCTCATATGTGGTTCGGCGACCTCGTCACGATGCGTTGGTGGAACGGCCTCTGGTTGAACGAGGCTTTCGCCACCTTCATGGAAATGCTGGCGGTCGATGCCTGGAAGCCGGAGTGGCGGCGTTGGGATAGCTCCACTGTGTCGCGCGCGGCGGCCTTGCAGGTTGATGGTCTACAGAGTACGCGTCCCATCGAGTTCCCCGTGGAAAAACCGGAAGAAGCGGCTGGCATGTTCGACGTTCTCACCTACGAAAAGGGGGCATCGGTGCTGCGCATGCTGGAACAGTTCCTCGGGGCTGATGCTTTTCGCGATGGCATACGGCTTTACTTGCGGCGTCACGCGTATGCTAACGCCGAAACGACGGATCTCTGGGATGCCCTTGAGGACTCCGCCCGCCAACCGGTGCGCGCCCTCATGGACTCGTGGATCTTTCAGGCGGGTTACCCGTTCATCGGTGTCGAACGAGACGACCGCGGTGTCCTCCTGTCGCAGCAGTTGTTTCGCTATTTGCGGGAGGGCGATCTCCCGGAACGCATATGGCACGTCCCCATTTTTCTCCGCTTCGGGACCCAAAGGGGCGCAATCAATCAAACGGTTCTTTTGACCGAACGGCAGACGCGTGTTGACCTGCCGGAGGATGCGGACTGGATCGTCGCCAACGGAGGCGGACACGGATTTTACCGCGTTCGCTACAGCGCTGATCTGATGAAAAGCATCAAAAAGGGATTACATGCCAACCTGCTGCCGGTTGAGAGATTCAACCTGGTGAATGACACCTGGGCGACCACATTGGCGAATCTGACATCGTTGCCCGACTACATGGAACTGATCGATCTCTTCCGAGACGAAACAGATTTGAATGTCTGGACCAGCATCGTTACATCCTTTTACCATCTCAACCGAATCCTGGACGGGCCGCAGCGCCGCGCGTTCCAAGGGTGGATTCGCGGGATCCTGCTTAGCGCCGTTGATCGGCTCACCTGGGCGCCGCAGGAAGGAGAATCGGCGCTGGATCGGCAATTGCGCGGCGACCTGATTGCCGCGCTGGGAGTCCTGGGAGACGAACCCACATGCCAGGAAAAAGCACGCCAGCTTTATGCTCAATTCGAGAAAGATCCCGGCTTGGTGGAACCCAACCTGGTCCCCGCCATCGTGTCCATTGTGGCGCACGTGGGTACGGCACGAGACTACGAAGCGTTGTTCTCCAAGTTCAAGGGAGCGCGCACGCCCCAGGAGGAGACGCGTTATCTTTTTGCGCTGGCGGGTTTCCGCGAAGCCGAGCTGATCGACCGAACACTCGCGTTGACGGTAAGCAAGGAGTTGCGCACACAAAACGCTCCCTATCTTGTGCGCGCCTTGCTTCTCAATCGAGACGGCAGGGGCGAGGCTTGGTCCTTCGTAAAAGCGCACTGGGACGAAATGCTGAAGCATTATCCCGATAACTCCATCCCGCGCATGTGCGAGGGGGTGATCGGCCTGGTCTCCCCCGAGCTCGAAGCCGACGTGAAAGACTTTTTTGCCATCCACCCGGTGAGGCAGGGAAGCCGGCAAATCGAGCAGCACCTGGAGCGCCTGACCATCGCCGTCGCCTGCAAGAAGCGCTGGAACGGGGCGACCGAGCGGGAGGAGTCTGCGATTTAAAGGCGCAACCCGGAGCGCCGTTTTCACTCTGTTCCCAATGATTCATGTCGGAATCCGCAGTCGCAGAAATGGTGTGCGCCGAAGGGGTGGGATACCGTTGGCGAGGGTAGGGATTTGACACTTAAGTAAGTAAATGCTAACTAACCGTGATGAAAAACACAGCACGATTGTCCTCAGGGGAGCGCCGGCAAGCCATCGTCGAGGCGGTTCGAGAGGTCTTCGCCGATAAAGGCTTCGATGGCACCACAACTCGGGATCTGGCCGCGGCAGCGGGGGTGTCGGAGGCTCTCCTTTATAAGCACTTTCCCAGCAAGCAGTCGTTGTACGCCGCGATGCTGGAGGCCTGCAGCGAAGGACCGAGATTCGCTGAATTTAACCGCATCCTGACATTGCCTCCGTCCACAGCGACGCTCGTCGTGATGGTTTACTTTACCGTTTCATACTATGTGCAGGGGCGGTCTGGTGATCGCAGTTGGGGTCCGATGAACTGCTTATTGGCTCGCAGCCTGCTTGGAGACGGGGAATTTGTGAGACTGACGCACAAGAAGTTTGCCAGCGCCTGGGTCAAGAAATTTGACAACTGTATGAAGGCGGCAGCCGAAGCCGAGGAGCTTCGATCGTTGCCCGGGCGCGGCGACCTTTGCTTCTGGTTCGTTCACCATGTTGCCTTTTCGTTGATGCTTCATCTTCGTCCACCCATCCCCGCGATCAACTATAGAGTGGCGAAAGACGCACTCGTGGCGCAGGCAACAGAGTTCGCGTTGCGCGGCCTGGGCCTGCGAGAAGGAGCGATCAAGCGACACTACAACCCCAAGGCGTTGTCGTTACTCGGCAGCTAAGCGGTCGGGCGAACGATGGGCGAAAAAGGGGGATCCAACAGTTTTTACTATGCGAGGTGTTACCATGAAGACAAAGAGAGTCGATGGTCAGCCGTCAGCTCCGGGACATTACGGCATTGAAGAGAGAGTTGGCTTGCTGTTTCAACCAGACACGCTTGCGATGGAAGAGTACCTGGGGAATTGCCGCAGAAAGGCGGCGCTGGAGCCGGAGAAAATCCTGGTTCTGGCGGTCCTCCAGGACGGCATCCGGTGCTACCAAGATAATGCAGCGGCGCGTAACGTCAAAAAGAAAAAGCTGTTCGAGGAGGCGCAGCAGTGGGTTTTTGGCGACGATTCGGAGTGGCTCTTTTCTTTCACGTCGGTGTGCTCGCTCCTTGGTTTTGATCCCGATTACATTCGGCGCGGGCTCAAGAAATGGGAAGCACAATCCCGCAAGGCTGCCAACAGGGAACAACCGCCTTCCGTGGTGGCGGCGCGAAGGCTGGCGGGTTAATGGTGCCTTTCGGGGCAACAAGGCGGGGATGGCCATGGCAGAAAACTGCCGTTCTGGGCCTCGCCTTATCGCTATCCATCATTGCTGCCGGCTGCGAGAAGAAATCTCCGGTTGCTTTTGAGCGTCCCCCGGCCCCCGTATCGGTCGCGGCCGCGGTGTCGAGAGACGTACCCATTTACATTGACGCCGTCGGCAAGATGGCCGCACGCGAAGTTGTTTCCATACAACCTCAGGTTTCCGGCCAAATTGTTAGGATCCACTTTGACGACGGCGCTGATGTCAAGGCCGGCGAGGTTCTCTTTACCATCGACCGGCGCCCGTTTCAGGCGCAGCTCGATGGGGCCGAAGCCCGTCTCGCCCAAGCGGAAGCGGCTCTCAACCTGGCCAAAATCAGCTTGAGTCGGCTGGAAAGCGTTAGCGATCCTCGGGCAGTCTCCAGGCAAGATTATGATAGCAAGAAAAACGCGGTCGCCGTGGCCGAAGCCCAGGTCAAACAAAACCGCGCCGCCGTGTTGAGCGCTCGCCTCAACCTCGAGTACTGCACGATACGCTCGCCGATTACGGGGCGGACGGGACAGAGGCTGGTCGACGTCGGCAATGTCGTCAAGGCGAACGACAGCTCGCTCCTTGTGATTCAGAGCCTGGATCCCATCTACGCCGATTTCACCATAACGGAGAATGACGTCAGCGCCGTTCAACGCAACATGGCGCGCCGAACACTCAGGGTTGAGGTACGCCTGCCTGACGAAGTCGACAAACCACGAGAAGGCAAGCTCACCTTTCTGGATAGCTCCATTCAAGAAGCCACCGGCACGCTAAAGTTACGGGCAACCTTGAACAACGGCGACCGACGCTTTTGGCCGGGACGATTCGTCAAAGTCCGGCTAATCCTGGATCTGCAGCGGTCGGCAGTGCTCATTCCGGCAGGGGCGCCGCAGATGTCGGCCCAAGGCTCCTTCGTTTACGTCGTCAAGGCAGACTCCACCGCGGAGCAGCGATTCGTCCAGATTGGGCAACGCCAAGGCAGTCTCGTCGTCATCGATAAAGGACTGAGGCCCGGGGAGCGCGTGGTGGTGACCGGGCAGATTGGCATCACGGCTGGCGGGCAGGTTCAAGTTACAGAGACGGAAGAAACCGTTAAGCCGCCGGCGCCTGGAATGGCAGGCAAGAAATCATGAACTTCTCTGAGCCTTTCATCCGCCGGCCGGTCATGACGACCGTCTTGACCGTCTCCGTCATTCTCTTTGGTGTGATTAGTTACCTCCGACTCCCGGTCAACGATCTGCCGGCCGTGGACTATCCCATCATTCAGGTCCAGGCGAGCTACCCAGGCGCTAGCCCGGACACGGTGGCGAGCACCATCGCCACGCCGCTCGAACGGCAGTTCATGCAGATCAACGGCGTGGAGCTGATTGTTTCGAAGAGCACTCAGGGACACACGAGCCTGACGCTTCAATTCGCGCTCGACAAGAGCATCGATGCCGCGGCGACCGACGTTCAGACTGCGATTTCCCAGGCTACGGGCAGTCTGCCCGTTGATTTGCCGTCGCCGCCCACTTTCTCCAAGACGAATCCGAATGATCAGGCGATCATGTATATCGCGATCACCAGCAATTCGGTCACGGCGGGGCAGCTTTATGACTATGCCAGCACGCAGGTCGGCCAGCGTATCAGTCTGGTCCCCGGCGTGAGCCGCGTGGCCGTCTTCGGAGCGAAGTCAGCGGTGCGGATCAAGGCCGATCCTTCCGCATTGTGGGCGCGTGGCATTTCCGTCGAGGAGCTGTCGGCGGCGATCAGGAATGGCACCAGCACGGTTGGCGCCGGTCAACTCGACGGCAAGTCGGGCACTTTGCTGCTTCGTCCCGAAGGGCAACTCGACGAGGCCCAGGAGTACGGCAATCTCATTGTCAGCACCCGAAATGGTTCTCCCGTGTATCTGCGCGATGTCGCCCAGGTCACGAACTCGATCCAGGATGAGCGCATAAAAATGCGCTTCTGGGTACGCGGCTATCCAGAGCCTTCAACAACTGTCGTTGTCGCCGTCAATCGCCAGGCCGGGGCCAACGCCGTCGAGGTTGCCCGGAACGTGCGCGAGTTGCTGCCGCTTATCGCGGCGGAACTTCCGGGCGCGGTTAGGATCGTGCCGATCTATGACCGCTCGCAAACCATTCTTCATTCGATATTGGACGTGCAGTTGACGCTTGCCATCGCGTTCGTCCTGGTCGTTGTCGTGATTTTTGTCTTCCTCGGGCGCGCCACCGAAACCTTGATTCCCGCCGTGGCCCTGCCGCTTTCCATCCTGATCACATTCGTTGCCATGGATCTACTGGGATACAGCCTCGACAACTTGTCGCTGATGGCCCTTACCCTGGCCATCGGTTTTTTGGTCGACGACGCCATCGTGTTTCTGGAAAACACGGTGCGCCGAATGGAGCATGGCGAACGCACGCTGGAGGCAACGCTCAACAGCGCCAAGGAGATCAGTTTCACCATTGTGTCCATGACCATTTCGCTCGCCGCGGTTTTTATTCCGCTGGTGCTGATGTCAGGCTTGGTGGGCCGGATTTTTCGGGAGTTTGCGATCACGATCGTCGTGGCGATTCTGGCTTCCGGTCTGGTGTCGCTGACGCTGACGCCGCTCATGTGCTCGCGGCTGCTCAAGGATCGGGGCGAAGGCGCGGTGAAGACCTGGATGGAACGGATCATGGGCGCAGCAGAAAAACGCGTGCTCCGCGCATACGGCCGCTCGCTGTGGTGGTTTTTAAAGTACCGCTGGGTCTCCGCGCTTATCTGGGTTGTCTGCCTCGCCGGCACCTTTTTGCTTTTCATGATCGTTCCTAAAGCATTCCTGCCCGTGGGGGATAGCAGTTTTATCTGGGGGGTGATGATCGGCCGGGAGGGTTCTTCTCCCGAACAGATGCATGCGCTCAGGGACCAGGCTGACGCGGTATTGCGCCAGGACCCCGCCGTTGCGGCGACCTTCACTATGACCGGAAACGCGCAGTTTCTCTCGTCAAACCAAGGCCTCCTGCTGGCGTTTCTCAAGCCGCCGGAAGAGCGTGCGCCGGTCCAAGTGGTGGCGGGTGAATTAATGGCAAAGCTGGGAACCATTCCCGGCGTGTTGCCGTTTTTGCGGCCGTTTCCGGTGCTGGAAATCAAGACGGGAGCGATAAACCAGAGCCAGGGGCAATACGCCTTTTCCCTATCCGGAGTCAACCCAAACCAGGTATACGATGTGGCCACGGCGCTTCTGGAAAAACTGCGTCAATATCCAGGGTTTGCCACCTTGTCGTCGGATTTTTTCAATAACACGCCCAATCTCGACATCGAGATCCGCCGCGATCAGGCGCGCCTCTATGGCGTCTCGGAGTCGCGCATTCTCAATCTGCTGCGAAGCGCGTATGCGCAGAACTATCTATACTTGATCAAAAAACCTGAGGACCAGTATCAAGTCATTCTGGAAGCCAAGGATGCGGCGCGTTCCGAACCGCAGGACCTGTCGCTGTTGTACATCAAGTCCGACGATGGAAGACATCTCGTGCCCCTTGATTCCCTGGTTACATGGAGGCCATCGCTCGGGCCCCAGGCCGTGAACCATCTGAACCAATTCACCAGTGTCACGCTATTCTTTAATCTCAAGCCCGGCGTGGCGATCGGGGACGCCACCGACGTGATCACTCAGGCAGCAGCCGATATCGTACCGCCCAGCATTAGGGCCAGCTTGCAGGGCGAAGCGCTCACATTCCGCGACACGGTGAGAAACTTGACCCTTCTGATGGGGCTCGCCGTATTTGTCATGTACGTGATCCTGGCCATTCTCTATGAGAGTTACCTGCATCCGCTGACAGTGCTTTCGACGCTACCCACGGCCCTCATCGGAGGCCTCCTGACGCTTCATCTTTTCGGCGAACAAGCATCGCTGTATGCCTTCGTGGGCATGTTCATGCTGATGGGAATTGTGAAAAAGAACGGCATCCTCATCGTCGATTTCGCATTGCAGCGGGTTGCCGGAGGGGAGAGCGCCGTCAAGGCCATCCACGACGCGAGCATGGATCGTTTTCGCCCCATCATCATGACCACCCTCGCCGCGGTTTTCGGCGCTCTTCCGATCGCCCTCGGGTTTGGCGCCGACGGCGCTTCGCGCCGCCCCCTTGGGCTCGTGATCGTCGGCGGCTTGGTGGTGTCCCAGTTCATCACCTTGTACATCACCCCCGTCATCTATCTCTATCTCGAGCAGTTCCAGGAGCAGGTGCTCGACCGCACTTCATTTTTCCGTTCCGATCGCGCGCTTTCCGCGGGCGCTGTTTCAAGCGATACGGACAGGAAATGAGCCGCGTTGGGGGTCAGTAGGACGCCGTTTGCGGTTGCGGCAGCGACACGGAGGAACCCGCCTCTTGAATCGGGTCGGGGAAACTTGTAATACTAAATTAGTTTCCTCGGTATTTTCTTATGGAATCTTTTGAGAAAAAAGCGGGTTTGCGAGGGGAATGGCCGCCTGATAAAGCGGCGCAAAAAATCATCGCGGCGGCGCGACGCCACTTCTTTGCGCACGGTTTTCGCAGGGTCACTATGGACGACCTCGCTCGCGAACTCGGCATGAGTAAAAAAACGCTCTACGTAAACTTCCCGAGTAAAGAGGCGCTCTTACGTGCCGTGCTTTTGGACAAGTTTCGCAGCATCGAGATGGACCTCGACGGAGCCACCGCTGAAAGTGGAACGGATGTTCTTGCCGGCCTTCAGGGCCTGCTCGCCTGCGTCCAGCGTCACACAGAAGAAATTCAATCGCCTTTCGTGCGCGATATCCGCCGGGAAGCACCGGAGATGTTTCAACTGGTCCAGAGCCGGCGCCGGGATGTGATCCAGCGCTATTTTGGCAACCTGTTCGAACAGGGACGGCGCGCGGGAATGATCCGGAAGGATATTCCGACGCAATTGATTATCGAAATCCTTCTCGGTGCCACGGAAGCGATCATGAATCCGGTAAAGATGTCCGAATTGGATCTAAGCCCGAAAGCTGGCTTTGTCAGCATTATCAGCGTTGTTCTGCACGGCGTACTCACCGCAAAAGGGAGGATCAAAGGACAGCGGCTGCCGCGTCAGAGAGCGTAGCAATTACTGTGGGTCGCCTATGAGACGAACAATTGTGATCGTGGCGCTGATCTTGGTAGTGGTTTCGGCCGGGGCTATAGGCACGTGGCTGATGCAAGGGGATCGCGCGAGTCTAGATCTGATGCTTTTCGGCAATGTCGATCTGCGGCAGGTGCAGCTCTCGTTTAACGCCAGCGAGCGGATTGCCGCCGTAGTGGTCGAGGAAGGCGACCGTGTGCGGCAAGGGCAGCTCGTGGCGCGCTTGCACACGAGCCGCCTGGAGCCACAGCTCGCTCAGGCCGTGGCCCAAGCCGCGGCGCAGCGGCAGGTCGTAGCCCGACTGCGCAACGGCAGCCGGCCGGAAGAAATTGCGCAGGCGCGCGCAAACGTCGAGTCGGCGCAGGCCGATCTTGCCCATGCGCAGCAGCACTACCAAAGGCTAAAGAGCGCGTCCGAGGTTTCCGCCGGGCGCGCGGTGCGGCAGCAGGACGTGGACTCGGCGAGGGCTGCCTTGCAGGTGGCCGAGGCAAAGTTCGCGGTCAATCAGAAGGCCCTCGACCTCGCGCTTATCGGGCCGCGCAAAGAGGATATCGCCCAGGCGGAGGCTCAGTTGCAGGCCAACGAAGCACAAGTGGTGCTGCTGCGACAGCATTTGGCGGATGCTCGGCTTGAGGCGCCCGTCAACGCTGTGGTGCGCGCGCGCTTAATGGAGCCGGGGGAGATGGCCTCGCCCCAAAGCCCGGTTCTTTCCTTGGCCGTTACCGATCCCAAGTGGGTTCGGGCGTACGTCGCGGAGCCAGATCTCGGCAAAATCCGCCCCGGCATGAGCGCTTCGGTGGCGGTTGATAGTTATCCCGACCGTCGCTTTGCGGGCTGGATCGGTTTCATCTCGCCAGTGGCTGAGTTCACGCCGAAGGCAGTGCAGACCGAGGAGCTACGCACAAGCCTTGTCTACGAAGTGCGCGTTTTTGTCAAGGATCCGGCCGATGAATTGCGTCTGGGGATGCCGGCCAGCGTTTATATCGCTCGCGAAGCACGCGATCGCAAACAAAGTCCACAAAGCGGTTCCGCGACAACCGCCTCAACCGCTGAGAAGTCGCGATGAACGACGCACAGAAATCCACGGCGGTTCTGGTCGGGCGAAACATTCGCAAGAGTTTTCGCCGCGAGACGGGCGAGTGGGTACTGGCGCTTGACGGGGTTTCCCTGGATGTGGCTCGCGGTACCCTCGCCGCACTGGTGGGGCCCGACGGTGCGGGTAAAACCACGCTCATCCGTCTGGCGGCGGGATTAATGTCTGCGGATGCCGGTGAACTGACAGTCCTAGGCGTGAACGCCGCCGCCGAACCCCAGCAAGTGCAAGACCGCATCGGCTACATGCCGCAGAAGTTCGGACTCTACGAAGATCTAACCGTAAAGGAAAACCTCGATCTATACGCCGACATGCATGGTGTCGGAAGCGATGAGCGCCGAGCACGCTACCCGCGGCTCATGGAGATGACGGCGCTCGGTCCGTTCACGGAGAGGCTCGCGGGGCAGTTGTCCGGCGGCATGAAGCAGAAGCTGGGACTGGCGTGCACGCTGGTGCGCGCCCCCGAGTTGCTGCTGCTGGACGAGCCCACGGTCGGCGTCGATCCCTTATCGCGGCGCGAGCTGTGGGAAATTATTTTGCGGCTGGTCGACAAGCAAGGGTTGACCGTGCTCCTCAGCACGTCCTATCTGGATGAGGCCGAGCGGTGCGGGAACGTGATCGTCATGCACCAGGGCAAGGCGCTGGCGCAGGGCGATCCCCACGCCGTACAGCGACTGGCTGAAGGTCGGACTTTTCTCGCTGGACCCCCCGCCGACCGGAAAGCCAGGGAGTTTCAGGCGGGATTACTGGATCGACCGGATGTCATCGACGCAGTGCCGGAGGGTGGGCGCGTGCGCTTTGTCCTCGCTGGCGAGGTCTCAACGCCCGATGAAATTACCTTCGACGGCGCGCCAGCGTCGCCGGAGTCGCCGAGATTCGAAGACGGCTTCATGATCCTGTTGCACCGATCGAGTGCGCCGCGGGCGGCCCTTGGTGCCATGGCTCAAGAGCGCTCCATCGAAGTGCCAGGCAATGGGCCGATCGTACAGGTGCGTGACCTGGTGCGTCAGTTCGGCGCTTTCATCGCCGTGGACCGCATTAGCTTCGATGTTCGGCGCGGCGAAATTTTCGGCCTGCTTGGACCCAATGGCGCGGGCAAGACGACGACGTTCCGCATGCTTTGCGGCTTGCTGCCCGCTACGGGGGGGACGCTTCACGTGGGAGGCGTGGATCTGCGCCGGGCGCGCGCCTCGGCGCGCCAGCGCATCGGCTACGTTGCCCAAAAGTTTTCTCTCTATGGGCAGCTCACCGTGACCGAGAATCTGCAATTTTTTGCCAGCGCCTATAACCTGCGCGGTCGCAGGAAACGAGATCGGATCGACTGGGCCCTGCGGCACTTTGACCTTGCCCCGCTCGCCGATCTGGATGGCGCCGACCTGCCCGGCGGGTTCAAGCAGCGGTTGGCGATGGCGGCGGCCCTCTTGCACGAGCCGGAGACGCTCTTTTTGGACGAGCCCACAAGCGGCGCCGATCCGTTGGCGCGGCGGGAATTTTGGCGGCGCATCACGGCTCTTTCCGCGCAGGGCGTCACGGTCGTTATTACGACTCACTTCATGGAGGAAGCAGAGTACTGCGACCGCGTCGCCATCATGGATGCCGGACGCGTCTTGGCACAGGGAACGCCTGCCGAGATTCGCCGCCTTGCTGGTGCGGAGTGGGGGCGGTCGCCGACGATGGAGGATGCTTTTATCACCGTTGTTGAACGGGCGCGGAGGCGTGAATCCGCCGAGCGGGCAGCCCCCCGAGGTGCCGCATGAGTACCTTCTCTGGGATGGGACAAGACCGGCTGCGGGCGAAGCTGCGGCGCATCGGTTCCCTGGTGCGCAAGGAATCCCGCCAGATAGTGCGCGACCCGAGCAGCATCGCCATCGGCGTCATCTTACCGGCGTTGTTGATCCTTCTCTTTGGCTTTGGGCTTTCATTGGACGTGTCGAACGTGCCGGTGGCGGTGGTCCTGGAGGATCCGTCGCCCGCGGCAATGGAGATGGCCGCGAGCTTTCGGCTCTCGCCTTACTTTGAGGTTTACATGCTGTCTTCCATGGCGCGCGCGCGCCAGCTCATGCTCGCGCGGACAGTGGATGGCATTGTCCGTATCCGCCCGGATTTCAGCCGAAGCCTCAGCCGCGGAACTGCCGAGGTGCAGCTTCTAGTCCACGGTGTCGACGCCAATCACGCGCGCATCATTCAGAATTATGCCCAGGGTGCCGTTGGTCAGTGGACGCGGCGACGTGCCGCCCAAGGACAAAGAGTGGCAGGGGGACCTGTTGTCGTTGAGAGCCGACTCTGGTTTAACGCGGCCAACGAGAGCCGCTACTTTCTCGTGCCAGGTCTCATCGTTTTGATCATGACGCTGATTGGGGCGCTGCTGACGTCGCTTGTGATGGCCCGGGAATGGGAACGGGGCACGCTGGAAGCCCTTTTTGTCACGCCCGTCAGGACCGGCGAAATTTTGCTCGGAAAAACGATTCCCTATTTTGCCCTCGGCATGATCGGCCTGGCGTTGTGCCTGATGGCGGCGAAATATCTCTTCCAGGTTCCATTTCGGGGCTCCGTGGCCGCGCTTGCCGGATCCTCGATGCTGTACCTGCTGGTCGCCCTGGGAATCGGCCTCTTCATTTCCTCGGCGGTCAAGAGCCAGTTCGTGGCCAGCCAGATTACCTTGCTCGTTTCGTTTTTGCCGGCGGTGATGCTGTCGGGGTTTCTGTTTGATTTGCGCAGCATGCCGGTTGCGGTCCGCGCGATCACCTACCTGCTGCCGGCCCGCTACTATGTGGCGTTGCTGCAGACCATATTTTTGGCCGGTGACATCTGGACGGTCATACTGCCTAATGCCGGCGTGCTCGCCGTGATGGCGGCGATGCTCCTGTGGCTGACGCGAAGGTCCAGCCAAAAATCATTGGCCTGAGGCATACGATGCTCGACTCCCTATTCCGCATACTCGCTCTTACGCGCAAGGAACTGCTGGCGATTTTGAAAGACCCGCGCAGCCGTTACAGCCTGATCATCCCTCCATTGCTTCAGTGCCTGATCTACGGCTACGTGGCCACCTATGACTTAAACGATGTGCCGTACGCGGTTCTCGATCGCGATCGCAGCGCGGCCTCACAAAAGTTGCTCGCGGCACTGGATGGGACGGGCGTGTTTCAACGCGTGGCTTCTCTTCACCGGGCCGCGGACGTACAGACAACGATCAATGATCGCCGCGCCTTGCTGGTCATTCAGATCGATCACGACTTCGAACGACGTCTTTTGGCCGGCCGCCAGGCGGCTGTTCAAGTGATCGCCGATGGACGCAACTCCAACACGGCAGGAACAGCCGTCGGGTATGTCAACGCCATCGTCGAGTCCTTCAATATGGATTGGCGGCTTGCGCACGGCCAACAAGCTGCGCAGATCAGACTGGTCACGAGGGCCTGGTACAACCCGAATCTCGAGACTCGCTGGCACATGATCCCGGCTTTGATCGGCACGCTGACGTTCATTCAGACGCTGCTGCTCACCGGGTTATCGGTCGCGCGGGAGCGCGAGCAGGGAACCTTCGACCAATTGCTGGTGACTCCCTTTCGCCCCGTGGAGATTATGGCTGGCAAGGCGGCCCCGTCGGTGCTGATCGGAATCGTACAGGCCACCTTGGTTTTGCTCGTGGCGCAGCTGTGGTTCCGTATCCCGTTTTCCGGATCGTTTTTCACCCTCTACGCGGGGCTGTGCGTGTTTCTGATGGCCGCCGTCGGTATGGGGCTGTTGTTATCCTCTGTGGTGGCGACGATGCAGCAGGCCATGCTCTTTTCCTTCATGTTGATCATGCCGTTTGCGCTGCTGTCGGGTCTCGCCACACCCATCAGCAGCATGCCGGTGATGGTTCAGTATCTTACGCTCGCCAACCCGTTGCGCTACGCGATCCATATTGCGCATCGAGTTTACCTCGAGGGAGTAGGGCTAGGCTTGCTGCTGCCGGACCTCTGGCCGTTGGCGCTCATCGCGGGCATCACCTTGTCGGCGGCCTCTTGGATGTTTCGGCACCGGCTGACGTAGAAAAATCAAAGAAGGAAATGAGTGTTTGAACCCGAATGCCGCAGCAGAAAGGTTCTTTAAGGTGCTGAGGCGACCCTTTGGTAGCGAAGCCAATGGGCCTAGTCCTCCCTCTGCGAGGAATTGCAAATCACATATTTCAGATTTGCACTCTGAGATCTGCAATTCGAGATCCCGGAGGGCAGTCTTCGCCACTCCAGACTCAAGCCCTACCGTATGTGCAACTGCGGAATTCGAGATGAAAAGAGGATTACGATGAAGCTTGAAGGATCAACGAAGGGATTGGGCCCCGCCGCGGCAAGCGCGTTCTTGTTCTTGGCCGCGTGCACGGTTGGCCCCAACTACGAGCAGCCGCGCTATGCCGTTTCCCCCGGCTGGAAAGAGGGGCAACAAAGCGGCGTCGTCAGTCAGCCGGCAGAACTGAGCCGCTGGTGGTCGGCGTTTAATGACCCCATGTTGAACTCTCTCGTAGAGCGGGCGATTCAGTCCAACTTGGATTTGCGTGTGGCGCAAGCGCGCATCCGGGAGGCCCGCGCAGCGCGGGCGGTTACGGCCTCAGGCGCGTGGCCGGCCTTTGACAGCTCCGCTGGCTACAGCCGCAGCCGTACCAGCGCAAATACGTTTTCGTCGGGGGCGCCGGGGGGCGGTTCGTCTGCGCCGATTGGAGGGGGCGATCTGGAGCGGGATCTTTTCAAAACCGGATTCGATGCCAGTTGGGAAATCGACGTCTTCGGCGGTGTGCGGCGGAAGGTTGAGGCTGCCGACGCGATTATCGAAGCTTCGATGGAAGAACGCCGCGATGTGCTCGTAAGCGTGCTCGGGGATGTAGCCAAGAGTTATATCGATCTGCGCGGTTTCCAGCGGCGGCTCGACGTTGCCCATGCAAACCTTAAGGCCCAGCAGGAGACGCTCGAACTCACCAAGGTGCGCTTTGAGGCGGGACTGGCCAGTGATTTGGATGTGGCGCGGGCGGAGTCTCAGGTCAGCGCGACGGCTGCCCTGATACCCTCGCTCGAAGGGTTTTTGAAACAGGCGGCCTACAGGCTCGATGTTCTCTTGGGATCACAACCCGGCTTGCTGTGGGAAGAGTTGTCCAAAGAAGCACACATTCCCGGATTGCCGCCGGAAGTGCTCATTGGACTCCCTTCCGAACTGCTCCGGCGCCGTCCGGACATTCGGCGCGCAGAAAGACAGCTCGCTGCGGCCACGGCGGAGATCGGGGCTGCAACCGCCGATTTGTTTCCAAAGTTTACGCTTACGGGAATCGTAGGGTTGCAAAGCATTAATGCCGGCGACTGGATCACCGCCGGGAGCAGGTTCTGGTCGGTGGGACCGACAATGACCTGGAGACTCTTTGACGCTGGAAAAATCAGAGCCAATATCGAAGTACGCAACGCGCAACATGAGCAGGCATTGCACCGCTATGAGAAAACAGTGCTGACCGCTCTTCAGGAAGTCGAAAGCGCCCTGGTGAGGTACGCCAAAGAACAGGCTCGCCATCAATCGCTGGTGGCCGCCGTGGCCGCGAATCGCAGGGCGGTGGAGATGGCGAACGAGCTTTACGTGCGCGGGATCAATGATTTTCTCAATGTCCTTGACGCCCAGCGGTCGCTCTACGTGTCAGAAAACGATCTCTCGGAGAGCGAAGCCAACATGGCAACTAATCTCGTGGCGCTCTATAAGGCGCTCGGCGGCGGGTGGGAAATCCCATGAGCCTATCGGCAATGGGCTCGTTGTCTTGTTTGGAATAAACGTGGCGGGGACATTTGACGCTCCGCCGAGCCGCAAGAAAGGCAGTAGCCGTGTCACTAAGACCTTAACGTCGGAAGCCCAGTGGTTCCGAAGCCTAAGCCGTCTAGCCGGGTGTCGTTTTAAGGGGTATGATAAAAATAAAAACATCGCGCTTTTCTAGCCATAGAATCACTGCCTAATTTGAATTGAGGTTGCCCATGAAAATTATCAAGGGGACCACAAGCTTTCTGGGTTGTTTTATTCTAGTTTTACTCGGCGCTTGCACCGCCTATCGCACCGCCGGGCATGTTCAATCGGGCCGACAGGCACTGCTGATCAACGACAACGAGGCCGCGCTGGGGTATTTTCAGCAGGCCGCCGACGCTAATCCCGATTTTGTCTTCGAGTCCGGATCGTTTCGAGAGGGGGTCTGGACGTATGTCGGACGGGCGCAGTACCAAACGAGCAGGCTGCCGGAGGCACGCAGGTCTCTCGAACGGGCTCTGGCGGTCGACAAGAACGATCACTTAGCCCGCTTGTATCTTGGGCTGACGCTCGCGCGCACCGGCGATGAACCGAGAGCCATCAAAACGATCGTTGGCGGGTTGGAGGGACTTTACGGAGCGCTCGAATACCTGAATGCCAGCGACCCGTTCAAGGCGTTCTGGGACCCGGGGCGCAAGATTCGCGCGGAAATCGAAAGAAATTTGGCCATGATTGCTGGGAGAGACATCGACTGGCCCTATCTTGTCTCAAGCGCCGAATGGGTGGGGCACGAGACGGAGGAGGAGATCGATCGGGTGCGTCGCGACGAACGCCGGCATTTCAGAGACCGCGAACGTGGCAGACGCTCAGGGCTATTGCTAGGCCTAGGGGTTGGTTTTTAGGCCGGGTCCGTAGCAGACAGTTCTTTTTTGAGCGCCCGGTAGCTCTGAACGGACGACCATGGCCGGCGACGGCGTCCCGGTTGCGCTTTTGATTCTTGCCACGCAATGTCGAAGCGTAGTATAGCTGCTCGGCGCTCCGTTCGGACGGTGAGTTTTTTGCGCGGCGCGGGGACGCCTGCCAGCCGCGTAATCAGGTTTGCCAAGGATGGGCATTAAGCGGGAGGCTTCTTATGACACTCAGTCGTCGGGATTTTATCAAAACGGGCATCGGCGCCGGAGCAGTGATGCTCCTGCCCTCGGGCGATATCTTCGCCCAAAGCGCCTCATTGCTGCAAAAAAAGATTCCATCGAGCGGCGAGAGCATGCCGATTCTCGGCATCGGCACGGCGCGGCGTTACGAGGAGGTCGGCAACGAGGCGGAAAAGGCGCCCTTGCGGGAGACCCTCCGCCGCTTCAAGGAATTGGGCGGCAAGGTGATCGACAGCGCTCCGACCTACGGCAACGCCGAAGCCGTGGTCGGTGAGCTCGTCGACGATCTCAAAGCGCGCGATTCCCTTTTTCTTGCCACCAAGGTAAGCCTGCGCCAGGCGGGCCGGGAAGCAGGGCTCGAACAGATCGAGCAGTCGTTCAAGCGGCTGCGCACGGACAAGATCGACCTCATCGCCGTGCACAATCTGCGCGATACCCAAACCCAGCTTCGAACCCTGCGTGAATTCAAGCAAGCCGGGCGCATCCGCTATGTCGGCATTACGACGTCCTTCGAGAAGCAGTACCCGGAGTTCGAGCAGACGATCAAGAAAGAGACCCTCGACTTCATCCAGGTCGACTATGCGTTGGATAACCGCAATGCGGATGAAAAAATTATTCCGCTCGCCGCCGACCGGGGCGCAGCCGTGATGATCAATCTGCCGTTTGGAAGGGGACGATTGTTCAAAGCGGTGCAGGGGAAAAAACTGCCGGACTGGGCCGCGGAGTTCGATTGCAAATCCTGGGCGCAATTCTTTCTCAAATATATTGTCTCCCACCCAGCAGTTACCTGCGCAATACCCGGCATGGCGAAGCCCGAATATGTTGTCGACAATCTCGGAGCCGCCCGCGGGCGCGTGCCTGATGCTGCCATGCGCCGCCGCATGGAGCAGTTCATCGAGAGTGTGTAAGCCCCAGGGTAGTGCGCGGTGGCGGCAGGCGACATCGAAGAAGTTGCGGCGTGGGTAGGGCGGAATGACTGTTTACCCTGGCAATAGCAGCCCAGACAAAGAATCCGGAAGAGTTTACTGGCTTCTAAAACGCATGCTCGATGTGCGACCAGCCGAGCTGCGAGCGCTCGGCTGGTCGTGGCTATATATTTTCTCCGTACTTGCATCTTATTATGTTCTGCGGCCCATTCGAGACGAGATGGGCGTCGCCGGCGGAGTTGAAAACCTGCAGTGGCTTTTCACTGGCACGCTCGTCGGCATGATCGCGGTCAATCCGCCTTTTGCCGCACTGGTTGCCAAACTGCCGCGCGTGCGCTTTATCGCGATCACGTACCGTTTTTTTATCGCCAATTTGCTGCTGTTCATTGTTCTCCTCGCCGTGGCAAGCACCGAGCAGAACATCTGGATCGGGCGCATTTTTTTTATTTGGACGTCCATCTTTAATCTGTTTGTTGTTTCTGTGTTTTGGGCCCTCATGGTGGACGTATTCGACTCCGAGCAGGGCAAGCGGCTTTTCGGCTTCATCGCTGCCGGGGCAACCCTGGGCGGGATCCTGGGTTCGAGCGTTACGGCGTCGCTGGCGAAACAACTCCCCGCCACCTACCTTTTGCTCGTC
Organism: Binatia bacterium; assembly: GCA_041625275.1. GTDB lineage: Bacteria > Desulfobacterota > Binatia > UBA9968 > UBA9968 > JBFJNS01. The sequence goes on from JBFJTQ010000002.1 coordinate 19,110, forward strand.
TCTGCCGTCATTCTCGAAGTTGCCGTCTTCAGCGTCCGCCGCTTGTCGCGCTTGTCTTCTGCATTACAGCAGGTGCCGGCGGGGCGCGGCAACGAAGCCCCCATCGGGGGATCCATGTTTTCGGGCCTCACGCATGCTTTCAAGTCAACCTATCTGGTCAATGTGAGCGTTTACATTTTGCTTTTCACCATCACTTCGACCTTTCTCTATTTTCAGCAAGCGGAAATTGTGCGGCACAGCTTTTCGGACCGAGGCGCGCGCACGGCGTTTTTTGCCCGCGTCGATTTGCTCGTCAATATACTCACGCTGGGCGCCCAGCTTTTTCTCACCGGGCGTGTTCTGCGCATGATCGGGGTCGGTCTCACGCTGGCCGCGTTGCCGGCCCTCAGTGCGCTCGGTTTCGGAACGCTGGCACTGGCGCCGACAATCACAGTTCTCGTCGTCTATCAGGTGCTTCGCCGGGCCGGCAATTTTGCTTTTGCCCGGCCCACTCGCGAGGTGCTCTACACCGTGGTTCCGCGCGAGGATAAGTACAAGGCGAAGTGCTTCATCGACACGGTAGTTTACCGGACCGGCGATCAAGTGGGCGCCTGGTTTTACGCGGGAATGGGCTTTCTAGGCTTGGGGATGACGTGGATCTCGATCGCCGCCGTGCCCATGTCAATTATCTGGTTAGTAAACGGCCTGTGGCTGGGGCGTAAACAGGTTGTGCTGGCCGCGGAGGTGTACCCGGCCCCACATGCTCCCGATGGATAATACGCGCGCTGGCGTGGCGGTGAAGCGCGTCGGGCGGACACGATGTGGTGCGCGAAACCTAGTGTAGTGTCCCAAAAGTCTCTTCACAGCCCACCCGTCACAGTTTCAGGCTCCAGAGAGGTGGGACTGGAGCCCGTGGGCACAAGAACGAAAAGCTTCCGTCAGGCCCCAACCGTGGGAAAAACCACTCGACGGGGTTGGCGGGGTGGCCTACAAGGCATCGGCCTATTGACCACGGGCAGAAGGCCTGCCTCTGTGGAGCATCCAAATGTAAAGAAGCGTTGGGGACACCACACTAGATAGTTTGAGAATTGCTAGCGCGTTTCAGCAAAGAGGATTTGCAGGAGCTCAATTCGGTGCAGCCCCCCAAAGTTCTTCGAGACGCCGGTCACGGCCGCAGCTGTAGCGGTAAAACTTATAGCGCAGGGGATTCTTGATGTAATAGTCCTGATGATAGTCCTCCGCCGGATAGAACTCCTTTGCCGCTAGGATCTCCGTGACGATGGGATTTTTGAAACGTTTGCCGAGCGCCTTCTTCGATTCTTCGGCGAGGCGTTTCTGGGTTTCATCGTGATAAAAGATTGCCGTACGATACTGGCTCCCGCCGTCGCAAAATTGCCGATTGGGTGTCAGCGGATCTACATTGCGCCAAAATACCTCGAGCAATTTCGCGTAAGTGATTTTCTTCGGGTCGTAAGTGACTTCCA
>JBFJTQ010000003.1:0-20023 GCA_041625275.1 Binatia bacterium
CATGCAGAACGCTAGGCTTCTTCAGGGCATTCGAGCGAGTTTAAAATTCTCTGCAAATCCTTCGGCAACGGCGCGGTCCATTTCGCTGTGCTTCCCTTGTACTTGAGGCCAAGGCTCGCTGCGTGCAAGAACTGGCGCTTTAAACCATAAACCCGGCGGAAATATTTGTTAAAGGCGAAATCGCCGTGACGGTCGTCCATGACGACGGGGTGGCCAAGACGAGCGCAATGGAGACGGATCTGATGCAGGCGACCGGTCTCGGGCTTCACCTTGATGAGCGTGGTCTCCGAAAAAAGTTTCAACACCCTAAAATGCGTGACTGCGGATACAGGTTTGCCGTCGCGACCCGTGAGGGGAAAGTCGATGGTTCCGGCCTTTCTGTGGAGACGGCCGACCACAAGGCACAGGTATTCTTTCTGGACACTTCCTTCCGCAAATGCGTCTTCGAGATCCTGGGCGGCTTGGCTGTTTTTTGCCACGATGAGGAGACCCGATGTGTCTTTATCGAGACGGTGTACAAGCTTCGGTGTCACCCCCGCGGGGCGGTATTTTGCTTCTAGAATGCCTAGCAACGAGCCGTGTTTGAGAACCCGTTTGCCCTCGTGCACGGCCATACCCGGGGGCTTATCGACGATCAAAAGCTCTCGATCCTCAAAAATTACCGGCACTTCCCGTGGATTGGCCCGTTCAGGGTCGATTCCTGTCAAGTGTTTCTCGAAAGGGATATAGAGATGGATTCGGTCGCTTGGATGAATGATGTCGTCCGGTTTGGAGCGCCGGCCGTTTAGCCTGACGCCATTCTTGCGAAAAAGCTTTCGCACATAGCCCACCGGGAACCGATTTCTAAGAAAATTCTCAACTTTCTTAACCGGCTCCGAGGCGGGGACGACGATTTCTTGGACCACACGCGCCAGTTAACGGCAAGGGACCGGCTTCGTCAAGGGTTGGTCGCGGCAATATTTGCAATTCTCTAGGAGTTAAGATAGTTTACGCGAATGGCGTCAACAGTGCATGTCGCATCTGAGCCTGTGCGCCTCGGTGAGGTTTTCATTGAGCCGTAATGAGACGGTCGATGCTCTTAGAAAAAAGATCGATCAAATTGATGAGAAAATCGTTGCCCTGCTAAATGATCGGGCCTCCCTTGCGCTGAAGATCGGCCAGGCAAAAAACTCCGATAACCAAGGGATATATGTCCCCAGCCGCGAAATTGAAGTTCTTCGGCGCGTGTCCCAATTGAGCAGCGGGCCGCTTTCCGAACAGACAATTCGCACAATCTATAGGGAGATTATTTCCGCGTCTCGGGCGCTCGAGGCGCCGCTGAGAATCGCCTACTTTGGCGCTGAGGCGAGTTACACCCACCTGGCTGCTAAGGAAAAATTCGGGTCGTCCGCTGTCTTACTACCCACAGCTAGCATTAGCGATGTATTTCAAGAGGTTAGTCAAGGCAGGGCATCCTTCGGCGTGGTCCCCATAGAGAATTCCAGCGAGGGAGTCGTGGCTCACACTTTGGATGGGCTGGTGGAATCAGACCTGAAGATTTGCGCGGAAACTTTTTTGGAAATTCATCACAACCTCTTGTCGCGCAGCGGCTGCGCCGACCAGATTCAAACCGTGATTTCTCATCCGCAGGCACTGGCCCAGTGCCGTCGCTGGCTGGCCAGCCACCTTCCCGGGGTGAAAGTCGAAGAGGTTGCAAGCACGGCGCACGCCGCCATGAAGGCGGCAGCGGACGATACGCTTGGAGCCGTCGCCGGCGCTCTGGCCAAGGAGGCCTATCAACTCCAAATTGTAGCGGCGAACATCGAAGATTACAGCAACAACATTACCCGCTTCCTGATCATTGGTAATAGTGAATCGCCCTCTAGCGGCAGCGACAAAACATCGCTCGTTTTTTCCGTGAAGGATAAACCCGGAGTTTTGCATCGCATGCTGCAACCGTTTGCGAGAAGTCGGATTAATCTGACCAAGATTGAGTCGCGTCCGATCAAAGACAAGCCGTGGGAGTATATGTTTTTCATCGATTTTAGGGGGCATCGCGAAGACCGGCGGGTGCGCAGGGCAATCACGGAGTTGGAAAGAAATTGTATCTTCTTGAAGATCCTTGGATCTTATCCGAGTGGACTATGAGCATTGTGGATCATGTACCCGAATATATTCACACGCTTGTGCCCTACGCTCCCGGCAAGCCCATTGAGGAGGTCGAACGAGAGTACGGGATATCGAACTCCATTAAACTGGCTTCGAACGAAAATCCTTTGGGTCCGTCGCCCATGGCAGTTCAGGCGATACGCGAGCGCGTGGCGCAGCTTCATTTTTATCCTGACGGGGACTGTTTCTATCTGAAGAACGGGCTGTGCCGGAAACTGGGGATCGCGCCCGAGCAGGTGATATTCGGTAACGGATCGAATGAAATCATCGAACTGGCGGTTCGGACCTTTCTGCGCCCGGGTGACGAGGTGGTAATGGCACACCAGGCGTTCGTGGTCTATCGGCTGGTGACCCAAGCCATTGGCGGCGTCAGCCGGGTCGTACCGTTGCGTGATTTTACCCACGATCTCGATGCCATCGCCGCCGCCATGACGCCAAACACCCGGCTCGTTTTCCTCGCCAATCCCAACAATCCCACAGGCACCATTTATCGTCGTGCCGCCTGGGAGCGTTTCCTCGACCGGCTATCGCCGAATGTTCTAGTGATGGTGGACGAAGCCTATTTCGAATATGTTGAGGACCCCGACTATCCCGACTCGCTGCGCTACGGCGACTGCGGTAAGACCCTGCTGACCGTGAGAACATTCTCAAAACTCTACGGTTTGGCCGGGCTGCGCATCGGCTACGGCATCGGGCCGCGGGAAGTGATCGACTTGATGCAGCGCGTCAGGCAACCGTTTAATGTCAATGCCGCTGCTCAATGGGCCGCCTTGGCGGCGCTGGGGGACGCCGAGCACGTGCGGCGAAGCCTCGCGGCGAACCGAGAGGGAAAGGCATATCTGAGTCGAGAGATCGCCAAATTAGGGTTGGAACAGGTCCCTAGTTCGGCCAATTTTATTCTGCTGCGCGTCGGCGACGGGGAGCGGGTCTTTGAGGGGCTGCTAAGACAGGGAGTCATCGTGCGACCGATGAGGGGCTACGAACTTCCGGAATATATCCGAGTCACGATTGGAACTATGCCGGAGAATCATAGATTCATTGAGGCGCTGAGCAGCATTATGAGGGCTTGTTAGGAGTCATCGTGGAGACGGCGGAATTGTCATGATCGTTGTCTTAAAGCCGGGAACCTCTGCCCAGGAGGTCAAGAAGATCGTCGAGCGCATCGAGGCCTTTGGCTTGCGTGCGCATATTTCCGAAGGCGAAGAGAGAACGATCATCGGTGCCATCGGTGATGAACGGTTGTTGCTGGATCGAAGCTTGGAGGCGTTCCCCGGCGTCGAAAAAGTTTTGCCGATCCTGAAACCCTATAAACTGGTTAGCAGAGAATTCCAGCCGAAAAATACCGTCATCGATGTCAGGGGCTGCAGCATCGGCGACAAGAAAATACACGTCATGGCGGGGCCTTGCTCGGTCGAATCGCGGGAACAGGTTCTCGATGCAGCTTTGCCCGTAAAGGAGGCGGGTGCGACCTTTCTGCGCGGCGGCGCCTACAAGCCAAGGACATCTCCTTACAGTTTTCAGGGTCTTGGCCCCGAAGGTCTGGAATTTCTCGCGCACGCCCGCGAGGTCACCGGTTTGCCGATCATCACAGAAGTGCTGGACCCGCGCGATCTCGATATCGTCTACAGGTACGCGGATATTCTCCAGATTGGGGCCAGGAACATGCAAAACTTCAAGCTCCTGACCGAGGCGGGCAAACTCGACAAGCCGGTTATGCTGAAGCGCGGGTTGAGCGCAACCATTCAGGAGTTCCTGCTCTCCGCAGAGTATATCGCTAGCGAAGGGAATCGCAAAATCATTTTGTGCGAACGCGGTATCCGAACCTACGAGACCGAGACCCGCAACACGCTCGATCTGAGCGCGGTCCCGGCTCTAAAGCGATTGACTCATCTGCCCGTCTTTGTCGATCCAAGTCACGGCACCGGGCGCTGGGATCTGGTGGCGCCCATGGCATTGGCCGGTGTGGCGGCGGGAGCGGATGGGCTGCTCATCGAGGTGCATCCTAAACCCGAGGTGGCCCTGAGCGACGGTCCGCAATCGTTAAAGCCGCAGAAATTTGCGCAGATGATGGGGCAATTGAAAAAACTGGCAGCGGCCGTGGGGAGGGAAATTTAGTGGCCTTTTTATTTCGCCGGATGGTCGTGGTTGGAGTAGGTTTAATCGGCGGCTCGTTAGCGTTGGCCATGCGCGAGCGAGGGCTCGTCGAAGAGATCGTGGGAATGGGGCGCGGAAAAAAGAATTTACGGTTCGCGCAACGACAGGGAATGATCGATCGCTACGTTCTGAACGAAAAGGATATCCCGAGCCAGACGGACTTCTTGATGATGGCCACTCCGGTGAGAACGACGATGCCGATGACTTCGGCTTTCCTGCCGCACCTGCGGCCGGGGTGTATCGTGAGCGACGTCGGCAGCGTCAAGGGCGAGATCGTCCGTGGCATGGAACGCCTGTTGCCGGGAACGATTCCTTTCGTGGCATCACATCCGATCGCCGGCAGCGAGCAGTGGGGCGCGCAGGCCGCCAGGGCGGACCTGTTCGTCGGGCATCGCTGTATTCTAACGCCCACGAGGAAAACCGACGTAAGGGCTCTAAGAAAGGTCGCCTCTCTCTGGCGCAGGGTCGGCGCTAGAGTGGAGATCATGAACCCCGACGTACACGATCGTGTCCTGGGGGTGATCAGTCATCTGCCGCACGTGCTGGTTTACGCTTTGGTTAACGCCTTGGCGCGGACGCGCATACCCGGAGTAGACTTAAAGAGTTATTGTGCCGGGGGGTTCAAGGATTTTACCCGGATTGCATCAAGTCGGCCCGAGCTCTGGCGCGATATCTGCCTTATGAATCGGGTGGCCCTTGGTAAATCGCTCGGCGACTATATCGAGAACCTGGAGCAACTCAAGCGCTGGATTGGGGCCGGGAAAAGCGCTTTACTAGAGAGGGAATTCACCCGGGCCAACGAGATCAGGGGACAGATTCCCTGAGCGTCTGGAAGATGAAGAGAATTGCCAAGACCAACAAGGCGTTGAGAGGTGAGATCGCCGTTCCCGGCGATAAGTCCATCGCTCACCGGGCCGTTATTCTTGCGAGCATCGCCCACGGCCGCAGCCGGATATTTAATTTGTCCGGGGGGGATGACAACTCGCGGACCGTGCGGGCGTTTCGGCAAATGGGGGTCGCCATTGCCCGGAAAGGCGCGGCTCTGTGTATCGAAGGCGGGGGCTGGGAGGGCCTTAGACAGGCGCCGGACACCATCGATTGCGGGAATTCCGGGACCACGATGAGGCTTTTGTCCGGCCTGTTGTCCGGCCAGCCGTTTATCAGTCGTCTAGACGGGGATTCGTCGCTGCGCCAGCGGCCGATGCAACGGGTGATCGATCCGCTAACCATGATGGGAGCCAAGATCATCAGCAAGACTTTCGATGGACGAGCGCCTCTCGAGATTCAAGGCGGTGAGCTTTGCGGGATTGAGTACCGGATGCCGATTGCCAGCGCGCAGGTCAAATCCGCAATCCTGCTGGCGGCGCTACAGGCGGATGGACTGACGACCGTGCGGGAGCCCCTAAAGTCGCGAGACCATACGGAAGTCATGCTGCGAGGATTCGGCGCGGAAGTCTCGGTCAATTGCACGACGGTTGCTCTCAGAGGAAAGCAGAAACTACAGGGCAGGGACGTGCGGATCCCGGGCGATATCTCATCGGCTGCGTTTTTTCTGGTCGCCGCCGCCATAATCCCGCACTCCGATGTGACGATTCGCGGCGTTGGCTGCAATCCCACCCGCGACGGAGTCGTCGTGGTTTTACGGCGTATGGGTGCTGCCATCGAGCTGCTCAATGAACGGATGGAAGCCGGTGAGGCGGTGGCGGACTTCCATGTGACGGGCGGACGGCTCAAGGGCGTCGAGGTTGGGCCGGAGCTGGTCGCCAGGACCATCGACGAGTACCCCGTTTTGGCGGTGGCGGCGGCTTTGGCGGAAGGCACAACGACCTTTACCGCAGTTGAAGAGTTGCGTTACAAAGAGTCCGATCGAATTGCAACGATGACCGAGGGTTTGCGACGCCTCGGTGTCCAGGTCGAGGAGTGCGAGGACGGAATGACGATTCACGGCGGGCGGCCCTTGTCCGGCGCCAGTGTGCGAAGTTTCGGCGACCATCGCATAGCGATGGCGCTTGCCATCGCTGGCTTGTCCAGCGAAAACGGAGTAGAAATTGACGATGCCGGATGCGTGGATGTTTCGTTTCCGACGTTTTTTGAATTGCTGGAAAGAATCTGTTTGCCATAAGGGCCAACAGGGAGGATAGTAATAGGAGACACTGCCACACATGGTCATCGCCATAGATGGTCCTTCCGGTGCGGGGAAGAGCACCCTTGCCAAAAGGTTGGCTAGGGAACTTGGTTTCATGTATCTAGATACCGGCGCTATGTATCGGGCCCTAGCCTTGAAGATTCTGCGGAAGGGGATCGATTTGGCTGACGCAGAGGCGCTGGGTGAGATCGTGGCAAAGACAGAGATCGAAATGAAGAAACAAGACCACCATCTCCGGCTGCTTTTGGACGGCGAGGACGTGTCCGGATTGATTCGAACCCCGGATGTGAGTCAGATGGCATCGAAGGCCTCTGCGCTGAAGGAGGTTCGACAGAGAATGCTGGAGCTGCAACGCGCCCTGGGATGCCGCGGAAACGTGGTTGCGGAAGGGCGCGATATCGGTACGGTCGTGTTTCCCGAGGCGGACGTCAAAGTGTATCTTGAGGCCTCCGCAGAGGAGAGGGGCCGCCGCCGCTACCACGAGCTGCGTGCTGCAGGGCAAAATGTCGACCTGGAGGACACCGTTCGGGAGATGCAGGAAAGGGACAAACGGGACAGCGAGCGCGACCTAGCCCCGCTGCGCAAAGCAGATGACGCCGTGGTGATCGACTCTTCGGCGTTGGCGGCGCATGACGTGGCGCAGAGAGTCATGCAATTAATTCGTGAAAAAGCCTCATTAAATAATCAAAAAGATCGGAGTTGGAGTTCATGATTCAGGACGAAGCGAAAAAAGACACCGGTGCAGGCGGTGCAAATGATTTCGAAGCCTTATTTGAAGAAAGCCTGCGCTCGGTGAAACCCGGCGGGGTTGTCAAAGGCACTGTTGTCGGGGTCACGGCGACCCATGTCCTTATTGATGTCGGCTACAAGTCAGAGGGGCAGATTCCGGTCCAGGAATTCACGGATCGCGATGGGAACCTTCAGGTCAAGGTCGGCGACGAGGTAGATGTCTTTTTCGATTCATCCGAAGGCGAAGGCGGCGGCATTGTGCTGTCACGGCAGCGTGCCCAGAACATCAAGGTCTGGGAAGAAATTGAAAGCGCGTACAACGAAGGCAGGGCCATTGAAGGAGTCATCGTCGGTAAAGTCAAAGGGGGATTCAAGGTTGACGTCGGAGTGCCGGGCTTTCTTCCGGGGTCCCATGTGGACATTCGACCGAGCCGCAATTTGGACAAATTTCTCGGCAATAAAGACCGCTTCGCCATCCTTAAGTTTAGCCGTGCCAGGGGGAACGTGGTCCTCTCTCGCAGAGTCCTGCTGGAGAAAGAACGCGATTCGTTGAAACAGGAGGTACTCAAGGTATTGGAGGAGGGCGTTATCCTTGAGGGCACGGTGAAGAACATCACGGGATACGGGGCATTTGTCGATTTGGGCGGGATTGACGGAATTCTCCATATCAGCGACATGTCCTGGGGCCGCATCAGCCACCCCTCCGAAGTTCTGCAGGTGGGTGACAAGGTAAAAGTGGTTGTTCTCAAGTTCGATCTCGAAAAGGAGCGCATTTCTCTCGGGATGAAACAGCTAACGCCGGACCCCTGGCATACGGTGGCGGAACGCTATCCACTCGGGATGCGGGTCCAAGGGAAGGTCATTAGCTTGATGGATTATGGAGCCTTCGTTGAACTCGAAAGCGGGATCGAAGGGCTTATCCATATCTCGGAAATGTCCTGGACAAGGAAGATCGCGCATCCTTCGAAAATCCTTCAAGTGGGCCAATCGGTCGAAGTCGTTATTCTCAATGTCGACCCCGAACATCGCCGCATTTCCTTGGGTCTCAAGCAAGTCATGCCCAATCCGTGGGAAGAGGCGAAGAACAAATATCCTCCGGGTAGCATTGTTAAAGGCCCCGTTAGGAATATTACGGACTTTGGCATTTTTGTCGGCATTGAGGAAGGTATCGATGGGCTGGTGCATGTGTCCGATTTGCACTGGACCAAGAAAATCAAACATCCCTCCGAGCTACACAAGAAGGGCGATATCGTTGAAGCGAAGGTCTTAGGGGTCAACGTCGAAAATGAAAGATTTTCTCTCGGTATCAAACAGCTCACCACTGACCCGTGGAAGATCATCGCCGAGCGCTATCCTCTCGGATCGAAGGTCAGAGGTCAGGTCACGAGCATTCCGGATTTTGGAGTCTTCGTCAGGCTCGAAGAGGGAGTCGAAGGCCTGATCCATGTCTCGCAGTTGAGCACTGAACGAGTCGACAAGCCCTCGAGCCTGTACAAGGTGGGCGATGAGGTCGAAGCCGAGGTCATCAATATTGATGTCAATGAACGAAAAATCGGCCTCAGCATTCGGGCTCTGCGAAAGAGCGAGGAACGCCAGGAAATGGAAAGCTACCTCAAGCGGGACAAGCAGGGCGGGATGTTCTCCTTCGAATCTCTGTTGAACGAAGAACTGCGATTGGACCGGGATGAGGACGGTCAACCCGGGCGCAAGAATAAAGGGGGCGGTTCTTAGCCGTCAGAAAAACGAGTGGCGCTATGCCGAGAAAGCATCCCATCCTCAAAGGACTAGGGTTCGTTTCCGTATTCATTTTGGTCTTCTTTTTCGTCGCTTTTTTCTATGCCTACCTGACCGGCGGGGACTCACGCGCGCTTTCCCTCTTGGCGGGGGAGGGTATTGGCGTGCTACAAATTGAAGGAACCATTGACGACTCCCGTGACATCCTAAGCGAGGTCAAACGGTTCAAAGAGGCGCCGTGGATCAGGGCTATCGTTGTCCGAATCGACTCTCCGGGCGGAGCCGTGGCGCCGACACAGGAGATCTTTGACGAGCTTCAAAAAACTCGAAAAGGCAAGCCTCTCATCGCCTCCATGGGCGGAATGGCCACTTCCGGGGGCTATTATATCGCGAGTGCATGTGACAAAATCGTCGCCAATCCTGGCACCTTAACCGGCTCCATCGGCGTTATTATGCAGCTCAGTAATGTCGAGGAACTGATGAAGAAAATCGGTGTGAAGGGGTATAACATCAAGAGCGCCGTCAACAAGGATGTCGGGTCCCCTTTTCAGGCGCTTTCACCCGAGGGTCAAGCAATCCTGCAGTCCCTGGTCGATAATGTGCACGGGCAGTTTGTCAGCGCCGTGGCTGAAGGGAGGGGCATGGAAGAGGCCAAGGTGAGAAAACTCGCCGACGGTCGAGTCTACTCAGGCGCTCAGGCCAAGGATCTCGGGCTGGTCGATCATTTGGGAAATCTGGAGTATGCGATTGAACTCGCCGCCAAGCGCGTCGGCCTAGAGGAATCGCCCACCGTCTACTACTCTCACAGGATACAAGAGGTTTGGTGGGAGAAACTATTCTTTTCCGTGACCGGTGCACGCTGGCCGTCGCGAGAAAAACCGGGACTGCGCTACGAGTGGTCGCCTTCCCTGTTACGGTAGCTCACAAGAGATAGGCACGAGTGCGGCTCTTGTCGCACAAACTTGGGATTACTTTCTAATGTTGTGAGGAGGATGTCATGACGAAAAGGGACTTAATCGATGAGGTGAACAAGAGGTTTCCGCATCTTTCCAGAAGGGATTCGGAAGTGATCATCAATGCCATTTTCGACTCCATGGTCGATGCGCTGGGAAAGGGTGAAAGGATCGAAATCCGCGGTTTTGGCAGTTTTGTGGTTAAGCATCGACGGGCGCGGCAGGGGCGCAACCCCAAGAGTGGCGCCCTGGTGTCGGTGGCGGCGAAGCGCGTGCCCTTCTTCAAGGTCGGGAAAGAGCTGCGTTTCCGAGTGGACGGCAAGAGCGAGAGTGAGGAAATGACCTCGTGAAGCAGCTCTGGGCCCCTTGGCGCATGGCATACATTGACCAGCATCCTAAGGGGGCCGGCTGTATTTTTTGTGACAAGGCACGGGAAAACAATCTTCGGGAAGCATTGATCCTGGCTCGCACGCGGCACGTCCTGGTAATGCTCAACAAATATCCTTACAACAATGGTCATCTCCTCATAGCTCCCGAACGACATGAGGCGGATCTCTCGAATCTATCCGCGCAGGAATACGCTGAGTTGAACGATGCGTTGCGGCAGTCCGTGGCGATCGTCCGGGAAGCGCTCAATCCGGGTGGAGTCAACCTTGGCATGAACCTGGGCAAGTGTGCGGGTGCGGGCGTTGAAGACCATCTCCATTGGCACATCGTTCCGCGCTGGGAAGGCGACACCAATTTCATGCCCGTTGCTGCGGAGACCCGCGTGATGCCGCAACATCTCATTGACAGCTACGATCGTCTCGCGCCGCATTTTTCGAATTTTTTGCATTGAGGTGTCCAAACCGCTGTCTTGTGGTGTGAGTGTTTGGGAAAGTTTGTTTGGCGCGGTACAATGTTTTGTGTGTAGAAGCGCCAAGACTATATCGTTCAAGGGAGGCCGGTAACAGTGACCGAGGCGAAAAACTTAGGCGAGTTGAAAAAAAGCGGTGTGCCCGTTCTGTCGGTTCGCGACGAAATGAGAAAGAACCTTGTCCATTATCTCGAAACAAGGAAACGAATACTGCCAGGTATTATAGGTTACGACGCGACGGTGATTCCTGAAATCGAAAACGCGATCCTGTCGGGTCACCACATGGTGTTCCTGGGTGAGCGCGGTCAGGGAAAATCCCGTATTATTCGGGGTCTCATAAGTTTGTTGGACGAGTCTATCCCCATCGTGCAGGGATGCGAGATCAATGATAATCCCTTCAAGCCCATCTGCCGCTCTTGCCGCAGGCGACTGGCGGAGGAGGGCGATGCGTTGCCGATCCAATGGATCGGCAGGGATACGAGGTATGGGGAAAAGCTTGCCACTCCCGATGTGTCCATTGCCGATCTGGTGGGAGAGATTGATCCCATTAAAGTCGCTGAAGGGCGCTATCTCGCCGACGAAGAGACCATCCATTACGGACTCGTGCCGCGAACGAATCGGGGGATTTTCGCCATTAACGAGCTTCCCGACCTGACGGAAAAGGTGCAGGTCGGTTTGTTCAACTTGATGGAGGAAAAGGACGTTCAGATCAAAGGCTATAAAATCCGCCTGCCTCTGGATGTGGTGATCGTGGCCAGCGCAAACCCGGAAGACTACACGAGCCGCGGACGCATCATCACGCCCCTCAAGGACCGTTTCGACGTTCAGATTCGCACTCATTACCCAAAGAGCATAGAGGACGAGCTTACCATCATGGAGCAGGAGGCAGCGCCTCTGGATCAGCGCAGCCGGAAGGTCGAGGTGCCGGGCTTTATCAAGGAAATCCTCGGCCAACTGACCATGGACGCGCGCAAATCGAACGACATCAATCAGACCTCCGGCGTCAGTGTCCGGGTGACCATTAATAACTACGAAAGTTTGATTAGCAACGCGGAAAAGCGGGCCCTACGATGCAAGGAAAACGAAATCGTTCCCCGGATCAGCGACCTGCATTCGCTTCTGGCCTCCACCACCGGCAAGATCGAAATGGAGTATGTCGGAGAGGAAAAGCGCGAAGACGAGCTGGTGGAAAGGTTGCTCAATCGCTCCATCGTCAAGGTCTTTGACCAGCATTTTACTCTGGGCTCGCTCCAGAAGGTTGTAGAATATTTCAATTCCGGCTGGGGAGTTGAAGTGTCAGATGAAATGCCGTCGAACGACTATCTCGAAGGCATCAAAGAAATCGCGGGCTTGAAGGAGGCCATCCGGTCCCTTGAGCTCCGCGAGTCGCCAAGCATGATCGCCTCGGCGACGGAATTTATTCTCGAAGGGCTGCATCTCCATCAAAAGTTGAACAAAGAGATTGAAGGAGGACGGGTTACCTACGGCAAGTAGCCTGGCAGTTTCGTTTCGCAACACGGGCTCCCCCGTCAATCCATTTATGGTCCACATCCGCTACAGCCGGTGGAACGCCGCCACGCGAGATTCCCTGGACTCGGAAAGTGTTTTCGACCAGCTCAACGATTACATGAATGATACGGGCGATCTGCAGCAGGCGATGCGCCGCTTGATGCAAAAAGGCATCAAACAGGAAGATAAGCGCACGCCCGGTATGGACGACCTGTTGGCGCAAGTTGCGCGCGAAATGCGCAAGCTTTACGACCAGTACCGCCTCCAATCCGCCATGGATGAGATGCAGGAGCGGCTGGAATCGATCCTGGACCAGGAGCGGCAGACATTGGAGCAGCTCAATCAGGCCGGCCAGGATACGCACGACAAGCAGCAGTTTCTCAACGATCTGCCGAGCAAGACCAGCGAGGCCTTGGAGAAACTAACGTCCTATCGTTTTGAAAATCCGAACGCAGAACAGGAATTTCAGCAGCTGCTTTCGCAGCTGGAGCAGATCCGCAAGCTGGAAAATTGGCTGCGCCGCGAAGGAACCCTTTTCCGCGGTCAAACGCCGATGGATTTCCAGCAGTCTCAGGAAATTATGGAGCGCATGGAAGATCTCCGCCGTCTCGAAAGCCAGCTCTCCAGCATGCAGCTCAAGGATGTCGATCAAGAACTCCTCCAACGACTGCTCGGGAGCGATTCGGGACAGGACTTCGAAGGCGTGATGCGCATGCAGTCGTTGCTTGCGGAAGGCGGCTACGTCGTGGAGCAAGGCGAGCGTTTTGAGTTGACCCCTCGAGGCGTGCGCCGTGTCGGCCAGCTAGCATTGCGAGATATCTACAAACAACTTCGCCGCGACGGCTTGGGACGCCATTCCGTGCGCCATCGCGGCAGCCAAGACCTGGTGATCGAAAGTAGTCGGCCCTATGTCCAGGGGGACACGCTCCACATCAACATGATTCAGACTCTCAAGAACGCCCTGATCCATGGCGGGGGCGTACCGGTGCGGATTAGACCTGAAGATTTCTCGGTATACGAATCGGAACACACAGCCCGGGCGGCCACCGTTTTGCTTTTGGATATGAGCTGGTCCATGAGTTGGGAAGGGCGCTTTGCGGCGGCCAAGAAAGTCGCCTTGGCCATGGAAACATTGGTACGTTCGCTTCATCCTCGTGATTATTTCGGCATTGTCGGCTTTTTCACGCGCGCCGTGGAACTGAAGCCAAAAGATCTGCCGCAGGCAACCTGGAATATGGGGGACCCATTCACAAATCTTCAGGACGGCTTACACCTGGCCGCGGAACTTTTGGAGAGGCGACCAAGCCCCAATCAACAGATGATCGTTATCACGGACGGTCAGCCCACGGCCTACTGCCGCCATGGGCGGCTCTACTGCGAATGGCCGTTGAGCTTCGGCGGCATCAGTCAACGGGCTGCCGAAGAGACCTTGAAAGAGGCGGAGCGTATTACCCGCAAAGGCATCACCATCAATACTTTCATGCTCGACGACAGCCCCATCTTGCGAGGGTTCGTCGACGATCTCACGCGCATCAATAAAGGCCGCGCTTTCTACACCCGCCCCGACCGGTTGGGGGAGTATCTTCTGGTGGATTACCTGGCGCATCAAAGAAAGAAAGTTTAATGCGCGCGGCGCATTAAACCGTTCCAATAGTTCCAGTCGTTCCAACCGTTCAAATCGTCAACTCCAAATTTAGTTCAACCCGAATTCCGCGTTAGAAGGTTTCCTCGATGAGCCTGGGGAAACCTTTCGTTGCGAAGACAATGAGCCTCTACCTCTAAGCCGAGTTCGATGGCCGGTGCATGGAGAGGCAATCTCACAGCGGGGGCGATGGCTTGCCAAGTCATAGCAAAGACTTTGAAACTGCGCGCTTGGGTGTCTTCGCCACTCCAGGTTTTCCCCAGGCTCGCCCCATGGGGTATCTGCAACTGCGGAATCCGGGTTCAATTTGTTCAAGCTTTTCCAAGACATTTTGAACTACTTGAACGCTTTGAACGGCTTGGGATTTTTTATGGCGTGATGGAGCGGTCAAGAAGGTTTCAACTGCGAGGCGCGCGATGGTCGACGACTGGAGGCGTACCTTTGTAGTACGTTGGAGCGAGTCGGGCGAGCGCAACGAAGCAGATGAGCCTTATGCACCGCTCTGTTGACACCTGAAATTATTTTCAGTATATAGTCTCTTATGCTTCCCTCCCTGACCCCGAGGCAAAAAGAGATCTATGATTTCCTGCTCAAGACCATCCGGGAGAAGGGTTATGCGCCCTCGATCCCGGAGATCGGCAGCAGATTCAAGATCGCCTCGACCAACGGCGTTTCAGACCATCTCAAGGCCCTTGAGAAGAAGGGCTATATCCGCCGCGTCGGCAAACGGGCCTTTGAAGTCCTGAGCGCTCTGGGCCAGCCGGTTTTTAGCGCCACCCGTGAGATTGCGGTTTTGGGCAGAGTGCCGGCAGGGAAGCCTTTTCTCAGTGAGGAAAATATCGAAGGTCTTTTGACCGTACCGAGCGATATGGGATCGGGGAAACTCTTCGCTCTGCAGGTCAAGGGAGACAGCATGATCGGCGCCGGCATCCTGGAGGGCGATCGAGTGATTGTCAAGCAACAGGGAACGGCGGAGAACGGCGAGATCGTCTGCGCACTGATCAATGGGGAGGCAACCTTGAAGCGCTTCTACAAAAAAGACGGTGTCGTGACTCTGAAAGCGGAGAATGAAAAGTACGCTCCCATGATAGTCACCGACGGGGAGTTGCGCATCGTCGGAAAAATCGTCGGACTGCTCCGGAAATTTTGACCAAGATGGTTTAAATCGTTCAAGTCGTTCAAAACGCTCAAGCTGTTTAAGGAAATTGAAGAACGGTTTTTAGGTATTCGGGTTTAAATTCTTTCGACGAGTTGAAACGATTTGAACGGCTTGAACTGTTTGAACGATTTGAACCTCGCACTCAATGAGTGCGGTTCTGGCGGAAGCCTGTCCGGATTTACCGCAAGATAACCCATGAGCATCATTCCCGCGCATAATCTTAGAAGAGAGATTGCGCCACCGTCGCCGTGGACGCTTAGCGAGGTTGCCGGGCGCTTTGTGGAGATTTCAACTTCCGGCGCGGCGAGTTCGCTGACCGGCGCTTTAGCTTTGGTCTTGGAGGCGCAAGAGCGAAAAGAGCCCGTAGGTTGGGTGACGCTGACGGATAGTTGTTTTTATCCGCCCGATGCGGCTCAAGGAGGCATCAATCTGGCGGTATTGGTCATTGTCCGGGTGCCTGCTGTCGACGGCATTCCCAGAGCGGGGGAGAAGCTTGTGCGCTCGGGCGGCTTTGGCCTGGTCGTGCTCGATCTTGGTACCGGCAAAATTCCCATGCCGCTTCAGAGCCGTTTGACCGGACTCGCCCGCCGCCATCATGCGGCCTTGGTTTGTCTCACCGAAAAGGAAAGCAGGGCCCCCTCTTTGGGATCTCTCGTCTCGTTGCGGGCCCACGCTGAGAGAAAACGAACCGTGGAAGGTTTTTTTGCCTCTCGATTGCGCGTGCTCAAAGACAAGCGCCGAGGGCCGACCTGGAGTTACGAGGAACTTTACCGTGGACCCGCTGGCCTGTGTTGATTTGTCTGCCTTTCCCCTCCAGCTTCTCCTCAAGCGCCAGCCCGAATGGGCATCTTACCCCACGGCCGTCGTGGCCGAGGATAAACCCCAGGGACTGATTCTGTGGGTAAACGATAAGGCTCGACAGGCCGGGGTGCTGCCGGGCCTGCGCTACGCTGCGGCTTTTTCCCTGGCGTCCGGCCTTCGCGCCGGTGAAGTGTCACCGGCTGAAATCGATGAAGCCGTCGCTGCCCTGACCCGGCATCTGATACGTTTCTCTCCCGAAGTCGAGCCTGCAGGTGAAGAACCCGGAGTTTTTTGGCTCAACGGAACGGGCTTGAGACGTCTCTACGCTTCCCCGCGTAAATGGGGATACGCCATTCACCAGGGCATCCAAGCGCAAGGGTTTCATGCCGGCGTCGTCATCGGGTTCACCCGCTTCGGCACCTATGCAGTCGCCAGGGTAAAAAAAGGTATAACGGCTTTCAGCGACCCCGCCGAAGAAAAGCGCGCAGCGCGAAAAGTCCCGCTGGATCGTTTGGACCTCGAACCCGATTTCCGCGATACGCTCTTCAAGCTCGGCATCAAAACCGTCGGCGCCTTGCTCTCTCTTCCCGCCGCAGGCCTGCGCGAGCGTTTCGGCCCCCAATCCCACCGTCTCTACCGCATGGCCGCCGGCGAGCTGTGGACGCCGCTCGCTCCGTGCCGGCCCGAAGAACCCATCACGCAAAGGCGCATCCTCGACGATCCGGAGAGCGACGCCATGCGGCTTCTCTTTCTCATCAAACAGCTGCTCCATCCGATGCTGGCGGCCCTTGCCGCACGCGCTCAGGCGGTTGCCGGCTTATGGCTTGATTTCCTCATCGATCGAGACGGCCGGCTGAGGGAGCAGATCCGCCCGGCGCTGCCAACGCTCGAAGCGGTGCAAATCCTTGACCTGGTCCGCCTGCGCCTGGAGTCAATGCGATTTTCCGCCGGGGTGACGGAGATTGAACTGAGCGCCGAGGCAATACCGGCCACGGTCGAACAGCTTCGCCTTTTCGCCGAAGGGCCTGCGCGCGACCTCGACGCGGCCAATCGAGCGCTGGCCCGCCTGCGCGCCGAGTTTGGCGAGCAAGCCGTCGTGCGGGCCAAGCTAACGGATGGCCATCTTCCCGAGGCGAGGTTTGCCTGGGAACCGCTCGATTGCGTCAATCTTCCTAACAACGATTTGAACGGCTTGAACGGAGCGCAGCGATTGAACGATTTGAACGTCTTGAACCCCGCTAGGATATTGGTCCGCCGGATCATGGCGAAGCCGCTGCCTTTGTCCTCCGGCCCCCATCACACCCATGAGGACGGCTGGCTCCTGCTGGGGCCGAAGTACGGTCCCGTGGATAAACTCACGGGCCCCTATGTTTTCTCCGGTGGCTGGTGGAACCGCGAGATCCAGCGCGACTACTACTTCGCCGAAACCCGCCGCGGCGATCTCTTGTGGCTTTACTACGACCGTTTAAGACGAAGGTGGTTTTTGCAGGGAGCTATAGAATGACAGCCGTTCAAATCGTTCAAGCAGTTCAAGACGTTCAAACCGTTTAGGGGAGGAAGAAAATATGCAGGTAAAAAACTTTGAAGATTTGGAAATCTGGAAAGAGGCAAAGCGATTAACTGGTGAAATCTATAAGTTAACAAAAGACTCGAAATTCTCAAAGGACTTCGATCTCAGCCGTCAGATTCGAAGCGCGGCTGTTTCAATCATGTCGAATATCGCCGAGGGATTCGAAAGAGGAGGCAATCAAGAATTTATACAATTCCTCTACATAGCAAAGGGTTCGTGTGGTGAAGTGCGTTCCCAGCTCTACGTTGCTCTCGATCAAGCGTATATCGCAGAAAAGGGTTTTGATGACGTCAATAGATCATTTCGACGTTTATCCATCATGATCAGTAACCTGATCGATTATCTAAAAGACAGTGGAATGAAAGGATCCAAATATGGGAGGTCAAACTCAAAAAGTGCCACCTCTTCGATTTCTCTTTCCGATACGGCTTGAACGACTTGGTTGGTTTGAACGTTTTGAACCTTCTCTTGCGTGGAGCATGAAGTTTGAACTGCGCGCGCAAGTCAGCGTGGGTTACCCATTCCCAGGCACCACGGTAATGCCCTCAATGTTCCTAAAGTCGCGATCGAAAGTGGCAACGACGCCAACATCCTCTCTGCGCGCCACAGTGACAATGGCGGCATCCGTAAAGCTCAACCCCGCGGTACCTTGGGCGCGAAAAGTTTCTAAGGACTCAAGAAAAAGCTCAGAGCATGGGACAAAATCAAGTTCTTGCGCCTGCAACAGGATCGAGGCGACGTTCGATGCGACCGGAAGCCCGCGGCGGGCGAGGAGAACGGTCACGACTTCCAGAAAGACATATTCCAACAGCAGCGGCTGGCCCCACTTGCCGGAGATGATTTCTTCCATCACCGGTCTGGCGGCCGCGTGATGAAGATCGTGCGTATTGTGGTATGCGATAATAAAGCTGGAATCGAGAACGATCATCGACGGGGAAAACTATGCGCCATAAACGATGGCGTCGATCTCATCGCTCAGCCGTTCATTGCCGTCGGGGTATTCCTCCGGCTTAAGGCCCCTCAAGCTGCCGCGCTTGGCGTGTGCGTCAGGGCGGGCAAGGTATGCCTGGATTGCTTCGTTGACCATCTCGCCGATGGTTTTGCCGGCAAGGGCTGCCTTGGCCTTCAAGGCTCGATATATTTTTTCATCGATATTTCGAATGGTTGTGTCCATTGTACACTTTGTAACACAAGTGTTCTTAAGGTGCAATAAGCTCCGGAATCGAGCAAATCTAAAAAATCAATTTGCGAGGTACAACATATGGAAAATAATGAACTTACTGAAAGCCATCCGGGCCGTGTAATTATCGAAGAATTTCTTGCTCCGAGAGGCATCAGCGTATGGCGCTTGGCAAGGGAGATTGGATTGCCGATCAGACAAGTCTACGAGATTGTTCAGGGGCAGCGCTCCATTACGGCCGATACCGCTCGTCGCCTGGCGCATTATTTCGGCCTGTCAGAGCGCTTCTGGCTGAGGCTTCAGGCTGCCTACGATCTGAAATTGCGTAAGGCGCGCTTGGCCGGGTTTAAAAAGCCGGAAGCAGCGGAGCCCTCGGGCCCGGTGCGGATAGGGCGAGTCAATCTGAAGGGTACGAAGGATTCCGCGGCTTGCCGGAATTAAGCCTTGATGTTGGGAGTGGTAAAGTGAACCAGGTCTTGCAGGGAAGAGCACGATGACAATGCCGATGCCGGCTATCTTCTTTGGCCATGGTAATCCGATGAATGCGCTGCGCAGTAACGCCTTCACAGCGGGTTGGGCCTCGATCGGGGCAGCCGTGCCGCGGCCGAAGGCCGTGCTTAGCCTTTCCGCACACTGGTACGTCAGGGCGACGGCGGTGACGGCGATGCGCAGGCCGCCAACGATTCATGATTTCGGAGGCTTTCCCGAGCGGCTTTACGAGTTCCAGTATCCGGCGCCTGGCGATTCCACTCTGGCAAGCCGTGTGCGGGATTTGCTTGCACCAGTTCCCGTTACCCTAGATCAGCAGTGGGGCCTCGATCACGGCACATGGTCCGTGTTGGCTCACGTCATCCCGCGCGCCGATATCCCTGTCGTTCAATTGAGCATCGACGCGACCCAGGCTGCGGAATTTCACTACGAGATCGGCAAGCGGCTGGTGCCGCTGCGCGACGAGGAGGTCCTGGTCATCGGCAGCGGTAATCTGGTGCACAATCTTTCCGCCTACATGTGGCGCGAGCCCGATCGCGAACCCTACGACTGGGCCCTGCGCTTCGAACAACGCGTGCGGCAGTTGCTTGTTTCCGGCGACCACGCCTCGCTCTTTGCCTACGAAACCCTGGGGAGCGAAGCCATGTTGTCGTGTCCCACGCCCGATCATTACTTGCCTTTGCTGTATGTCGTCGGATTGCGCCGGGACGGCGAGCCGGTCAGTTTTCCCGTCGAGGGATTCGACGGCGGCTCCATGTCCATGCTTGCCGTCCAAATTGGCTGATACCGTAGCGCATCGGCGGCGCACGCGTTCAAGCCGTTCAAGCGGTTCCAGCCGTTCAATCCGTTGGACGCTATTAAACTCATTGAACGTGGAACTCGTGACCTGTCAGAAACTCTTGAACGCCTGGAACAATTGGGACCACTGGAACGATTTCCGTACCGGATAGGAG
>JBFJTQ010000004.1:0-15346 GCA_041625275.1 Binatia bacterium
CACATTTCCGCACCGAAGCCGGCGAATCTCAACCCGCCCGCTTCTCCGCCGCCTCACGGCTGCTTAACTGTTGCGTCAAAAGCCGGGTTTTACGCAACAAGATGGCCGCGATCGACTTATACCTTTTCCGCGTCAGCCTGACGGAGGGACCCGTCACCGAAATCGCTCCCAAGACCTCTTTGTTGGGACCAAAGACAGGCGCAGCGATGGATGTGGTGCTGGAGAGCCTCTCCCCCTCGCTGATCGCAAACCCCTGAGCCCTGCATTTGGCTAATTCCCGTTCAAGCCCCTGGCGCTGGACGGCGGTTCGCTCCGCAGAACGGTCCCGGCGTCGGCCGAAAAGTTTCTTGCGCCTTTCCGGCCCCAGATGCGCCAACATGACCCGCCCTGTGGCTCCCGTATGCAAGGGCGCGGCGAACCCGATATCGAATCTCGTGCTCGTCATGTGGCGGCTCATGGCCTGCTCGACGACCACGGTTTGGTCGCCCATCATCATCGCAAACACGGCGGTTTCCGACGTCATGTCGCGCAGCTCTTCAAGATGGGGACGGACGAGCATGGCAAGGTCGCGCTCCTGCTGGTAACGAGTTCCCCACCAGTAAACACGGTTACCCAGAACGTACGTGCCGTTTTCGTTCCGCCCCGCGACGCCGTGCTCTTCCAACGCATGCAGCAACCGAAAGGCCGTTCCTTTGCTCAAGCCCAACGTTTCCTGCACGTTCCTGAGCGTCGCCCCCTGCGGCGAAGTTGCGAGCAACTCGATCACCTGAACGATTTTGCCAAAGACCTTTATTTCCGTTCCGGGCATGCCGACCTTCCACGTCCAGGCGAATGGTTTGCGTTTCGCCCCTTGCCTGTCGCGTCTGCGGTGTCCAAGCTTGGTGTGTCTTGCATTGCAAAATAATTATTATGCAAAGCAACACACCCTTATCGAAGTTGCATGGATGTGTCAAGGGCAAAGAACCCCGAAGGCAAGAGACCCCCCCGTCCATGGCCAAAAGGCTCATCGATCCATGCGCCGCAGTTGCGCGGCATGGCGCAGACGGTGCCTCCAGGCGCCCCAAGACCGCTCTCCAGCCCGGATGTTCCATGCTTTGAGGGCAGCTTCGGGGACTCGGTCAATCGAGGAATGAGCGATAGGGAATGCGCGCAAGCTCTCAGCTTCAACGCTGAATCGGTTTGCGCGTTGAACCCGAATTCCGCAGTTGCGGATACGCTATGGGCCGAGCCTGGGGAAAGCCTGGAGTGGCGAAGACGACCCCTCGAGACCTCAAATTGCAGATCTCGAAGTGCAAATCTGAAACATGTCCTGAATAACGGCTAATGGTCACTCTTCTACGAGGGAAGAAACGGTCAAAAGCGTTGCAAACGGTATTTAATAAAACCTCCGAGATCCTTCGTTTCACTCAGGATGACAAAGAAAAGTGTCACTTTGAGCGATAGCGAAGAGTCTCTGGAACTTGCAAAATGACTGAAAAAGGCTCAATCCACCAACGCGAATTAAACCTGATCTCTCGAATGAAAAATGAAACTTTCGTGGCCTTTGGGCATTCCTCACAATCCTACCCAATAGGTAGCTTTGCGAGAAGCCCCTTTTACAGTCGTAAAACCGGCTTGTCATAGCCGTTATTCAGGATGTGCTTTGTAATTCCTCGCAGAGCGAGGACTCAGCCTATTGTCTTCGCAACGAAAGGCCTGCCGTAAGCCTGGTCGAACGGTTTCCCCAGGCTCCTCGAGTAACCTTTCTACTGCAAAATCCGGGTCCAACCTTGGGAACTGATCCCGCGCTCTGGAGGGTTTCGTCCCTAAAGATGCTGTGACGGGGGTCATTCGGGCCGGCATCGCTTGAAAAAGCCGCAAGCCCGCTTGAATGAGCGAGGCGTTCGGATGGATCTTATGAAACGAGCATTTCAAATAGGGGAAAGCTCAAAGCAACCCTCGCTGCCAAATCAAGACGTCGCCTTCAAATCGAAGCCCAATTCCAGTCTCTCACGCTCGACCGGGTCGGCAAAGTATTCGATATACCGGAGCACCGTCGCCCGCTCGGCTGGGGTCAGAATATCTTTGAATCCGGGCATTGCCGTGTTTGGTTTGCCGTCTGTGATAATCGAAAAAAGATAGTTCTCGGTTTGTTTGCTCATCCACGCGCCATCCGTGAAATCACGCGGCTCGGGCGCAAGCAGATGGCCTACGCTGCCGCCGCCATTACCCGAGATGCCATGGCAACCTGCGCAGTATATGTCATAGACGTACTTTCCCGTATTGTAGCTCGCAAAATCCCTGGCGACGCGCGGAATCTCCGATGAAGGGACGGGTTCGGGCTTCGGCGCTTTGACATCTCGATTCAGCCACTGCAGATAGGCAATGAGCGCATCCGCGTCGTCGGGCCTGAGGTGGGCAAAAGAGGGCATGAAGCTATACGGAAGAATAGCGCGCGGCTCGACGAAGTAAGCCAGGTACCAGTCCCGCGTGCGCCGCGGCGTCTTGCGCAAATCGGGGACGAACCCTCCCGAGTCGCTCGATACAGGCGATGCCATGGTGGTCACGTGACAAGCGGAGAAACAGGGTTCGCGCTGAAAAATTACCCGCCCCTTTTCCTCCAGAGGACTCAAAGGCCCCTCGCGGGAGGGCTCCGGCGCAGCAATACAACCTGCGAACAAGCTCGCGGCCGCAAAGAGAAACACAAGTCTGAGCCACATTTCCGGGATTATCTCCGCGCGCTCAAATATTGTACCAGCGCCTTGATCTGAAGATCGTTGAGATAGAGCTGAGGCATTTTTCCACCGGGGAGGATTTCTTCGGGGTCTTTGAGCAGCTTCTCCAGGTTTTCAGAGTCCCGTTTCAAGCCTATATAGGTCAACGACGGCCCCACCTCCCCGCCCTCGATATCAATGGTGTGGCACAAGCGGCAGCCGGCCCCTACGAACAGCGCCTCGCCGTCGTATTCAAAAGCGAACCCGTTCTCGATCTTGCGTTGCCCGGGCTTACCTTTTTCCTCCGCCGCATCGCCCTTGTCCTCGGGCAACTCCTTCGCCACACGCTTGGCCAGCAGGGGCAGATACCGCAACCGACCCCGGCTGTCCAACAACGTCATCAAGTAAATTGTGATATCTCGAATCTCATCGCGGTTCAATAGAAACACCGGCATCGTCGATCCCGGCACGACCCCTTGAGGCCTCAGGGTGTGCGCATAGAGCCATACCCAACTGCGGTGACTTCCCACCGTGCTCAAGTCCGGACCTTCCTCACCTCCCTCGCCATCGATCTTGTGGCACGCAAGACACATGTAACGGTTTACGAGTTGCCTGCCGCGCACCACCGACGAGGTGCCCGCGGGGGGCAAGGTTTTGGCGCCGTGGCAGTTGTAACAGGTTGCCTGCATGTACTTGCCCGTGAGCAGCGGTTTCGCCGTGATGTGCCCCTGGCCATGGGCCTCCAGCGTGGTCACGGCTCTCCCCTCGCCGCCGTGACAGGCAACACAGCCGAAGCGCTGCACCGGATGACTCTCCAGAATCGACGAGTGCGTGCGGAGCGGTTCCGGAAAATCCTTAAACCCCGGGTTATCGTAGGCAAGGTGGCAGGTCACGCATCGCTCCACTGTGGCATCCCCGTTCAGTTGGAGTTGTCTTATTTCAATGCGCAGGTTCCGCGCCCAGTCTCTCTGCGTTCCCTTCTGCGCCAGACGGACCGCCTCGGCATAGTAGGCCACCTGGTAACGTTTCCACTCTTGTTGTGAGGCGTCCCACATAGTCCACCCCAGTACGAGCGTCAGCAGGAGACCGAAGGCGCCGAGCCATTTTTCCATAACAACGCTTTCAATGGGGCCCGGGCCAATTCTCCCAGGGCCAATAAAAATTCCAGTTGGGACCGCGAAAATAGACACCGAGGACAATTGTCACGATGATACCGATCAGAATGAGCGTCCAGAGCGTAATCGCGAAGGTTCGCTCGCGCGCAAACCATATCCCGATGCCAACGGGGCGGCGATCAACATAGGGCAACACCAGCAAATAGACCATGAGAATCGTCGGCACTCCAACGCCGCCCCAGAAGGCGGAGTAGCCGACCAGTTCCTGCAGCCCAAGAAAATACCAGGGCGCTTTTGACGGATTGCTCGGAGTCAGCGGATTCGCTTCCTCCTCCAGAGGCGCATTGAATAGCAGCGATACAGCCATGAGCGCGGCCGTCAACGCCAAGAAAACCAGGAGCTCGATGTAAACGACCTGCGGGAACGTCGTGACCACGCTGTCGGTCCGCTGCGGCTGTGCGCTCGCGTCGCTGCCGGGAGCCCGATTCTCCGAGGGATGAGCCAGCCCGCCGTCCTTGATCACGCGCCAAATATGGTAATTGATGAAGAGCGCCGCAACGCAGGGCACGGCAATGACATGCAGCGTGTAGAATCGCAGAAGCGCATCGCTCCCCACGGAATCGCCGCCGAGAAGGACAAATCGAAGGTTGGGGCCCAGCACCGGCGCGTAGCTGACGATACTCGTACCCACCGTGACGGCCCAGAAGGAGAGCTGGTCCCAGGGCAACAGGTAACCCGTAAAACTGAGCGCCAACGTGAGCACGAGCAAAATCACTCCCAAAACCCAATTAAACTCACGCGGCGGTTTATAAGCCCCGGTGTAGAAGACCCGACACATGTGCAGCCCCACCGCAACGACCATGGCCTCCGCGGCCCAGCGGTGCAGGTTCCGCATCACGCGGCCGAACATGATTGTATAGTTAAGATCTAAGATTCGACCGTAGGCCGCGCCGGTGGACGGCTCGTAGTAAAACATCAAATAGACGCCCGTGATCCACTCGATGATGAACAGGTACAGGCAGATCAAACCGAGACCGAATGTGGTCTTGGCTTTAATGCTGCGGTTATAAACCCTCGTGGGGTGCACATGAAGGACGAGATTGTTGACCACGGCGGCAAGCTGCTGCCTGACGGTGCCCGGATAGGTGCTGCGGAAGACCGAACGGTAGAAAAGACCCGGCATTACTTTCGCCCCTTGCATTGGCGCACGGACGAATTTTTCATATAAACTTCTGATGTCGATCATCGGTTCAGACAACCCAGAAATTGAATTTCCCCTTCGGGAAGATTGAACAGCACTTCCGAGCCCCGCTCCGTCTTTGCATGTAGCCTTGCCACCCCGCGCTCTCTTTCTATCCACAACAAGGCCCGGTCCCGGCATTCCTGGATGCCGGTGATCTCTTTGAGCGATTGCGCCTGATCGATCTTTGCAACGGACACAGACGCGGCCTTCCCGATGCGGCGCATTTAGACGTCGCGAAACCGTCCCTTCAACCAAGCCTGCTCAACGGCCAATACTTCCTCCCCGTTCGCCGACCAGGCGTACGCGCCAAATGCGCTTTCCTTACCGCGGGCCCATGCGGCCGTCTCGCCACCGGCCAGATCCATCACCGACAGAACGTTGCCGGGCGGAGGGCCCGGCGGTGCCACGTAGTCACGCGGCAAACTGTCCATGTCAGCAGCCAGATAGGACAGGTGCGAACCGTCCGGGGAAAGGCGCGGAATCCCAGTGTAGCTCGGCTCCGGGATTATTTTCGTTAGTTGGCTGCCGTCCGGGCTCAATGCCCATATGCTCTGCTTGATCATGCCGCGAAACGGCAACCATCCTTGCAGATAAATTCGACCGCTTCGGCGCGACCATTCGAAGGGTACGGGGATTCCATGTTCGCCGACCTTACCGGAACTTGAAGTCAGAGTCACTTGGGTTTCGCTTCGCTCCAAATCGGCCAGGCCGACGCGCCAGGTTACATCCGTGCTACGGCTTGCCCTGATGTTGAGCGCCGCGTAAACGAGCTTTTTGCCTTCGGGATCCAAGGCAAAGCCAAGGAGCGCATAGTTGCTCGCCGGCTCCACGACGAGCATGCGCCGGGAGCGCCAGTCCAAGATTTCTATATAGTTCTTGGCAGGACTCGTTTCCTCGCGCACCAGGTAAGCCAAGCGGTCCCCCGCCAATGAAAAAACCAGCGGGCCGGTCTCCTTCGCCGCTAGCCGAAAGAACTTGCGGCTCGAAACGTCGAAGACACCGACGGTGGTCACACCCCAACGAATGAAAGCGACCATTACGCCCATGGGCGGCAACCCCGTGGCGATTGCCTCTTCCGTATCCAGCTTTTTTGCACGCACGGTCTCGCGCGACTCGCGTGATTGCTGATCCGCGGCAGCCTTCAGCTTGACGTCAACGCGATCCGCCGCAGTCGTGTCGGGCGAACCACAGCCCGCCGCAAGCAGCAAAATGGCCAGAGCGCAATAAGGAAAAAATTTTCTGCGCATTTCTCCAGTGAGGGCTTAGGTGAATTTGAAGAATGTCTGCCTACCAACCGGACGCCAGGTGTCGACGACGAGCTGGCCTTCCGGATCCTGGAAAATTTGGAACCACGGTAAAGGCTGGGGCGCCGGGCCGGCGACGACGCGGCCCTTTGGATCGAACTTGCTGCCATGGCAAGGACATTGAAACCCCCACTCCACCCGCGCCACAGTGCAACCGAGGTGAGTGCACACGCCCGACATGGCGCCAATGCCGTCTCCCGTGGAGGCAATGAACAGGCGGCTTTCGGGCAAAAATATTTGACGCCCCTGCGGAAACTCGTCGGGCTTGCCGATCTTGAACATTGTCGGCGGGCCAAAGATGACATCGGGCACCAGGAATCTAAAAGAGCCTATAGTCATCAGCGCCGTGGGGATTCCCGCGCTGCCCCACGCCAGCCACGTGAGAAACTCCTGCCGGGTTAACTTCCTCATCTAGATGCAAAGACCTTTCAATCCGAGTTGTGCCGTGAGCGAAACGTTCGCAATTTTTGTACCGCCTACTGACCTCAGACAGCAGCATAAATTGCAGATTTGTTTACCGAAAGCAAGAAAAAACCGTGCCGTTTTCCTGCGTGTAAGAAAAGTAACTCAAGAAAAAAAGCGCGCACAAGACTTGTTGCACTCCGCTTGAGAATTCGCAAATCCCTTGACGGTAGTGAACAAACGAGCTACATGATAGGCCACGCGGCGAGGACTGCTGCTGTTTGATCGTCGACCGCAAATTTTGGCCCGATCTTTGAAGGTCGAGATTCTCTTTAAGTGTTAACGCTACTTTTCATTCTAAGGCTGATACACGTCCTTGCTGCTGCGACTCTAGTAGGCTCGGTCATCTTCAATTACTTCCTCTTGCGGCCGACCCTGCGCTTGATTCCACCCGCCCACGCGGTTGTCATCGCACAGCGTGTGGGGAGCCTGTTTACCTATACCGGTTGGGGCGCGCTGATCGTGCTTTTCCTGAGCGGTCTGCTGCGACTTTACTTCACCGGCCGCCTCTGGCTGTTGGTTTCCTTGGATCTGTATCTTCATGCGCCCGGGCGCTCGCTTGCATTGATGGTCATTTTCGCGTTGCTCACCGTGGCAAGCTCTTCTTACATGACCTTTGCTCTTCGGCCCAAGCTCATGAAGAAACTCATCGTCAGTTCAAATCCGACTCTCGCCGATGTGGAAAAGAGAAGACAGGACCAGATGACGGCTTCGGCATGGCTCGACCGGCTGCAGTTGCTGAATCTCATTACTTCCACTCTGGCGGCGATTGCCGGTGCCTCCATCGCCGTGGGCGGTTTGTTCTAAACTGGCGATGCACGGGGCCAACCCCATGAGCCCATCGAAGTCACCTTCTCATTTTACGTTGCGCACCCTCCGCGCGTTGCGTGCCAAAGCCGTGCGCTGGCCGGAAGATTTCGCGGCAACGGTCCCCCTGATGACACTGGAAGGACTCGTGTCGGAGAAAATGAAAAGCGGCGATGTCTACTCGTCGCGACGGACAAAAAGGCCCTCGCCCAAGGTCGCATTTCAGTTGGAGTACGACGCGGAGACACCCCTTTACGTCGCTTTGGATTCGAATGAGCTGAGGCGATACGCCGAGACTCTCCGGCGCTGCTGGTCCTTGTTCGGGATCGCCAAGGGAGACCGGGTTGGCATCTTTGATTACGGCACAAGTCCGATTTCCTACCTCGCCTCTTCCACCTTTACGCCATACCTCGAGCGCGGGGCGGCTGATATCCTCGGCTGCTTGCCCATTTGCAATGACGGCCTTGCTAACCTGAGCCAGCGAGCCGTCGATATCGTCAAGTTCGTGCGCCCGCGAGTTCTCTTTCTGCGCACCGATTGCCTTCAGCCGTTCACCCATGAGATCGGTCGAGGCTCCTTAGCGTTGTCTTCGTGGGTCGAAACTCTCGTCGTCGTGGAAAATGAAGGTGTCCTGCCGCGGGCGGAGCGCGATGCCTATCAGGCGAAACTCGGCGTTCCCATTCACCGGATGATGCGCGCCGATGCGGCTATGTTTCTCGCTCCCGAATGTCCTCGGTGCGGTTTTTTCCATGTGTGGTCCGACCTCTATCATGTCGAGGCGCCCCAGGAGCGGCCAGGTCAAAAGAGCGGCGCGCAACCGAGTCGCCTCGTGATTACGAACTGGTTCGCCACAAGCCGTCCAGCGATCCGATACTTGAGCCACGTCAACGGCGTCTTGCAGCCGGCGGGTTGTCCCGCCGCAGCGGGGGCTCCAAGGATCAGCGCATGAGTAAGCATGCTTCTGCGGGTTCTCGCAAGGAGATGGATCGTTGGCCCGGCGACAGAGTCGAGCGATACCAGCTTCGCGCTCTGAAGCGTGTTTTGCGCTACGCCCACCAGGAATTGCCATTTTACCGGGAACGTTTTGACAGGATGGGTGTCGCGCCAGACAAGATAAAAACGTTGACGGACTTCGCTCGCGTCCCCATGTTTACCAAAAAAGACGCGCTCGCAACGCAGCGGCAAAAGAAAAGTTTTCAAGCGGGTCTGGAAAAGCTCGATGCCCCTGGCAACGGGGTCTTGTGCATGACATCGGGCACGCTGGGCACATCTTTCCTGTACCTGTCGAAAAAATGGGCGGCGATTCGCGGCGACTCGCTCGCACGCGCGTATCGTTGGGGCGGACTGCGGCGCGGCATGCGCATGTTGATGGCTGCACCCGCCTGGCACAGTTTGGCGGTCCAGGAAACTCGGGTGATACAGCGCATTGGTGCCACCTGTGTGGTACCGTGGGGCACTTTTCTGCCGCAATATGCGCCGCACTTTCTCGATACGATCCTGGATGTCAAGCCTGCCTTCGTTTCTATTTTTCTTCCCATGCTGTATGCGCTCCTTGCTGAATGTCGCAGAAGACAGGTGAGCCCGGCGCACGCCTTCAAGAACGTCAAAGCCGTTCTCGTGGTGGGCGCCCCCATGACACCACGGTCGCGAGTGGGGCTCAAAAAGGAACTGGGGGTCACGGACGTCTTCGAAGGGCTAGGCAACCCGGAAGGGCTTACGGCCATGGAATGTCGCTTCCATGCCGGCCACCATATCTTCATCGATTGTTGTTACGTTGAAATCGTGGATCCAACAACCAGACTGCCTCTCCCCGCCGGACAACGCGGCAATGTTGTGATTACTTCGCTCATCCCCCATGGTTCGCTCTATCTCCGTTATGACACCGAAGATCTGGGCGTCGTTCTCCCGCGCCAATGCAAGTGCGGCAGGAGTTGGCCCCTCATGGAAGTTTACGACCGGCGCGCGAATACCTTGCGTGTCGCTGGACAGGAAATCGTGCCGTACGATGTGCGCTTATGCTTGGAAGCGCTGCCCGAACTCGTTAATATTCCCTTTGCGCTCATTCGCAGCGAGACCAAGATGGATTTCCTCAGGCTGTTGATCCAAAAACCTCTGACGGGTAACGTGACGGAACTCGGGATGCGCATCAACGGGTTGATTCGAGAGCGATTCGGGTTCGACTGCAGGGAAGACTGGGCCGAGGAGTTGCCGCAGCGATGGAAGGGTGTCACGGTGATCGAAGAGAAGGACTGGAGGGGGACCCATGTCTAAGGGAGCGGTCGGACTCACGGCCGGGTATTGGCCAGAAGACGTTTACCGATACTTGGCCATTCCCGGAATAACTCTTGACGACGGCCTCATCGCGAGGCCGGGGAAAAGAACTCCGGACCGTCCAGCATTGATAAGCCATCAGGGACCGCTCACCTATAAACAGCTCTTAGCGGACCTGGATCAAGCCATGAAGGCCGTCCTGGCTTGCCTCGAAGGAAAAGGTAACCGGGTTGCCATTGCCCTGGCCGATCCGCTTGATCTCACGAGAACCGTTTTCGGCGTTCTCAAGGCGCGCTGTGTTGTCTTTCTCGTCAACTTGTCCGCGCCAGAACAGGAACTGCGCGAGCAATTGCAAAAGTTTCAACCCGACCTGGTGATTGCCGACGACGCCTCTCGCCGGACGATCGGAGCGGCGCTGGAGGGAGCCCGGATCACTTCTGTGCCGGAGTTGCGCGAAATCAAGAGCACGCTGGCGCCGCCGAGGGGCCGGCAGGATTTAAGCGCTCCCGCTCTCGCGCTCGCCATGGACGGCGGCGGTCTTGCCTATCACAGCCATAAATCGCTTCTTGCCGGGGCGGTTTCGTGGAGTACGTTTGTACCATTGAAAACGGAGGATCTCGTGCTCACCGCGCAACCGCTTTACACCTGGGAGGGGCTCTACGGCCTTCTCCCAATACTTTTTCGCGGCGGAACCTGCCTGGTCGGAGATCTCCAAGACCCCGACCCGCTGGCGCGCGTCGTTACGGAACACCGCCCCCTCTATACCATCGTCTCTCGCCCCGCAGCCAGACTTCTCTATCAAGCCTCCCACAAGGCATTGGTGCAGGCGTTCAGGGAGTGTCTGAGCGGGTTGTTCGTTACGACAACGGGCCCCTTTACGGCCGTGGGCCGGTTGAGGCTGAAAAACCTGCTCGGCAAACCGGCCTTGTTGGCCTTCGGGTCGGCCGAAGCGGGACCGGTTTTTTCCTCTCACCCGACATGGTTCCTAGACACGGCGGTAGGTATCCCCGTGACCAATGTGGACGTTTGGCCCCTGAATCCGGCGAACGGCAACCCCCTTGAAGTTCCCTGGGAAGCCATTGAGTACGGCGAGGTCGGCGTCAAGTCGCCGATGACCGCCGCCGATTATCACTCGCCGGAAGAAAAAGAGGCGCGCGTGAAGGGCGGTTGGCTGCGCACCAAAATCGTCACCACGATGGACCCCAACGGCCTCTTCTATATCCAGTCGAAGATCGCGGACTGACGAGGCGTGCAACCGTCAATCTGCTCGCTTTTCCCAAGGTTGCTTCAAGCGGACGCCGCAGTTGATCGCGAAATCCATGGCGCGCGCGATGTGAGCCGGTGGTCGCGATGCACAGAATATCGGAGTGTCAAAGTCGTTTGTCACACTTTGCAGTTGTAACCATGAGCTGTCAGCGCGCGGCTATCAACTTTCAGATCTGAACACTCGTTATTCCCGAAGACTGATCGCTGATGGCTAATCTGATTTGGCTACGGAAGACTTCATCCCAAGACTGTCCTTTTTTTTGGCTTGCCTTAAAACGGCGAAGTACGGTAAGGGTTGAATTCGATAAAAGGTAGCCTCTAATCGTCTTACGAGGGCGAGGGGAATCGACAAACGGACTCGAGGGCTGAATCATGGCAGAAGCTTTTGTCGCTGGTTTCCTTGCGGTGCTTCAATGGAAAACCTTCAGCTTCATGCTTATCGGCATCGCAGTAGGCTTTTGGGTTGGATTGCTTCCGGGCATCGGCGGCCTTACCACCCTCGCTCTGATGCTTCCTTTCATTTATGACATGAGCCCGGTTGAGGCGTTCGCCTTTCTCCTCGGGATGCACTCTGTAACCGCCACGACCGGCGATATCACTTCCATTCTATTCGGCGTCCCGGGCGAGGGCAGTGCCGCAGCCACGATCCTTGACGGCCACGCCATGGCCAAAAAAGGAGAGGCCGGCAGGGCGCTGGGCGCCGCATTAATGAGTTCGCTCATCGGCGCCATCATCGGAGCCTTTGCGTTGGCCATTTCAATTCCTATCATGCGCCCTCTCGTCCTTACGTTCGGCGCCCCCGAACTTTTCATGCTGGCGGTCATGGGCATCTCCTTCATTGCCTCCCTGAGCGGCCAGGGGGGCAGGGCCATGATACGTGGTTTTCTCGGCGGTCTTTTGGGTCTTCTCGTTGCCCTGGCAGGCTTGGATCCCCAGGCGGCAATCGAGCGCTTCACTTTCGGTCAACTCTATCTCTGGGACGGCGTTGCCATCGTTCCCGTCATTATCGGGCTCTTCGCCATGCCTGAAATTATCGATCTGTCGGTGCGCGGCACATCGATTGCCGGCGAACTGCCTAAAGGGGATTTGAGCAGCGGTGTTTTGCAGGGGATCAAGGACACTTTTCGCCATTTCTGGCTTACCGTGCGGTGCAGCCTCGCGGGCACGTTTATTGGCATCATGCCGGGCCTAGGCGGTAGTGTAGCCCAGTGGATCGCATACGGCCACGCGGCTCAAAGCGCCCAAGACGCGGAGGAAAGGAGCGGGTTCGGCAAAGGGGACGTGCGGGGTGTACTCGGACCCGGAGCGGCCAACAACTCAAAGGAGGGAGGGTCCCTTATCCCGACAGTTGCCTTCGGCATACCCGGGAGCGCAGCCATGGCCATCCTGCTTGGCGCGTTCTTGATTCAAGGACTAAGACCCGGTCTGGACATGCTCGACAAAAACCTCACCCTGACTTTCTCTATGGTCTGGACTATGGTCGTGGCCAATATCATCACGGTTGCCATTAGTCTGTTGTTCCTCAATCAACTGGCCAAGCTGACGACGGTCCGGGGCACGCTCCTCATCCCGTTCATCTTATTTCTCGCTTTTATCGGCGCTTTTACCGAACACAACCACATCGGTGATCTCATCACGCTTCTCGTGTTCGGCGCCGTCGGCTACCTGATGGTGCGGTGCAGTTGGCCAAGAGCCCCCTTGGTTCTCGGTTTTGTGCTCGGAGAGATCGCTGAAACAAATTTTTACATCTCGACCACGCGCTACGGTATCACCTGGCTCTACGACCCAATGGTGCTCGTCTTGATGCTCTTGACCGTAACCTTCATCGTCTATCCGCACTTGCGTTTTTACTTAAAACAAGCCGAAAGCGAATCTGTGGCATGAAGCCGAAGCTCAATCTCCATTTCTTTCTTGCGCTCGGCGTCGCCGTGGTAGCGGGGTATGCCCTGTATGCGGCCATGGATTGGCCTTTTCGCACAGCCCTGTTCCCAAAAATGATCGGCGTGCCGCTTCTGCTGCTGGCTTTGGTAGAGATGGGTTGGAGCGCGTTCGGCGCTGAGAAACAGCGGGAAGGTCATGCGGTGGACTTCGAGTTGACTACGGATATCGACCCCGCTGTTGCGCGCCAGCGGACCCTGGCGATTATCGGCTGGGTATTCGGCTTTTTTGTTCTGATACTCTTAGTTAGCTTCCCCGTAGGAGTCCCGCTTTTTGTGCTCTTGTACTTGAAGCTTGCCGGAAAGGAGAGCTGGGGGTTGGCTCTTGTCTTGACGGTTCTTTCCTGGCTTTTGATGAAGGGCCTTTTCGATAGGCTCCTTCATATTCCCTTTCCCCAGGGGTGGATCCAGTCCCTGTTCATACAGTAAGGGAAAGAACCCCAGCCTACAAAAACCAACCCCAGCGTTTTCTACTTCATGATCTTTCGCATGTAAGCGATCACTTCGGGAGTAACGCTCTTGACGAAGCCGCGAAGAATCTCTTGCGCTTCGTCACCCGGGAATGTTACGGGCTCGAACCCAACGATGCGCTTTATCTCCTCATCGTACTTGGGATCTTTTTCCATCGCTGCGAAAGCGTCTTCCAAGATCTTTAAGCGGTCTTTCGGCACCCCAGGGGTCGTGAGGACCGAGCGATTCATGGTACGCGATGCCGGCGAACAAGCCTTGTAGGCCTCCCATGCAACGCCCGAAGGCGCCTTGCCCATGATCTTTTCGTATACTTCCTTAAAGGTGGGAATATCGATTCGCTTGTCTCGCACCAACTCCCCTTTCGAATTTAACACCCCGGATTGCCACAAAACGATGACCTTTCCGGCCTGAATGGGATCGTACAGAATTCCGCCTTTTAACACATTGAGCATCGCCCATTCGTAAAAAGTGGCTTCTCCCTGGAGCAGAGCCGCAGTGATTTTGGCTGTTCCGGCGTACCCGAAAGAAGTTTTGTACCCCTTTTTCACGCCTAAAAGCTCCAGCACCGCTTTCATTGCCATTTGCGGAGCATCGGGCGCGCTTCTTCCGGGCATAACGAGATTCTTGGGATCAACCTTCGTCAGATCAGCGGGCTCTTTCACGCCGGTAATGTCCCGGATGACCGTGACTCCTGGTTCAGAGCTCCCTCTCAAATAGATCATTTCGGTCAGGTCGAACTTGCGGTCTTTGTCCAGAATCTGAAAAATATTTGGCGTTGCCGGGATTACGATCCAGGTGAGGCCGTCTCTCTTGGCAACCTTGGAGACATGGTTGAGGGCAATCCTGCCGCCCGCACCAGGCATGTTCTCGACTATGACGTTAGGATTGCCTTGAATATATTTGGGTAGATAGCGAGCGACCAGCCGCGCTTCCGTATCCACACCGCCTCCGGGCGGATAGCCGGCGATAATTCGAACGGTTTTGTCCTTAAAAAATTCGTCCGCAGATGCGTCATGCGGTACGGCAAGAAAAACGAGCCCAGCGATCATTGCCGTCACAAACAAGATCTTGTGCTTCATAATAACCTCCTACCGCAAAGATTTTTTCGATATACGCCGGAAGTAGTAAGTGCTATCCTAAGACAGGTCCATAGTACGGCCAGGAGTTTAATGTCAAGCTGGATAATAGTGCCAGATTTTGCATTTCGCCTTCTCGAACTTTCTGGACCGCAAATGTCCAGCACAAGCCCGCAACACCGCTTACGTCCCTTACCTCACGTGCAAATCGACGCGCTAAGCGGTGTCTTTCAGGGAATAGGACATCGTTAGCCGGCTCCCGCTTCCCGGGAGGAGTCCGCTCTATATATTGTCGTAACTGAAGCTCGCCGCCCCTTACTCCATGATGGATCTCATGTATGAAACAACCTCTGGAGTAACGCTCTTCACGAAGTTTTTGAGAATTTCCTGCGCCTTTTCCCCTGAGAATGTTACGGGCTCAAACCCAACGATGCGTTTTATCTCCTCATCGTACTTGGGATCTTTTTCCATCGTTGCAAACGCGTCTTCCAAGATCTTTACCCGGTCCCGCGGCACTCCAGGAGTCGTCAGGACCGAGCGGTTCATGGTGCGTGATGCCGGCGATAAAACCTTGTAAGCCTCCCATGCAACGCCCGAGGGCGCTTTCCCTGTAACCTTTTGATACACCTCCTCGAGAGTCGGGAGATCGATGCGCGAGTCTCTTACCAAATTCCCCTGCGGATTTAGCACCCCGGATTGCC
>JBFJTQ010000005.1:0-15196 GCA_041625275.1 Binatia bacterium
CCGTTGCTTGATCCAGCGGGCTTCGGCAGACAACTTGTGCGCTGAATAGCTGCCGGTATAGCGATCGCCGTGAAAACGCAAATAGGTCCAGCCGGAAGTAAGAAGCCGCGGATGGTTTTCAATCATGTCGTGGATGCACAGAGCGGCGCCATGCTCGTTGAGAATGTTATAGACTTCTTGGCATAGCCAACTGGAATCTCGAAACTCGACCGTCCAGCGAAAATTTTTAGGCGCGGCCTGCAGGAATGCGGCAAGCCGCTCCGGATTCGCTTTCCACTTGGGTGGCAACTGCACCAGGATGGGCCCCAAGAAATCCCCAAGGTGCTTTGCGCGGTTGAGAAACTTTCCGATGATAGCCTGGGGTTTCTTGAGCCTCGTGATATGCGAGCCGTAGCGGCTGAATTTGAGGGCATAACAAAATCCCCAGGGTGCCTGCTCTCTCCAGCCATGGAAAACGGAAGGTGGTGGCAGACGATAGAAGGTATTGTTGATCTCAACGGTGTCAAAATGTTTCGCGTAATGAGAAAACCACTCGGCGTGAGAAATATCTTCGGGGTAAAAGATACCTCTCCAGTGCTCGTAGTGATACCCTGAAGTGCCGATGCGAAGTGTGCCTTGGCGGTGGTCCATGAAAATCCTGCGGGGTTGTTGCGCGGTTGTTCTGCCGGTCGCTCAGCGTCGGCCCCTTAGCCACTTTTCAATCTGGGACCACGTGAGCGTGTTGACCACGTCTTTTTTTTCGAGCCAGCCGCGGCGGGCCTGGTCGATGCCATAGCTCATGAATCGCAGTTGTTCGACGCCGTGGGCGTCGCCACTGATGGCGATCTTCACGCCGATCTCTCGGGCACGCTGCACTTGGATATCGTTCAGGTCGAGACGCTGCGGTTGCGAGTTAAGTTCGACGGCGACGCCGTATTCCTTGGCGGCGTGGAAGACCTCCTCCAAATCGATGGCGAACGGCTCGCGCTGACCGATTTGCCGGCCTGTGGGGTGGCCGAGAATGTTGACGGCGGGGTGCGCGAGGGCTTTGAGGACTCGTCGAGTCATCTGGCTCGTGGTCATATCCATCTTGGAATGGACGGAGGCGACGACGATGTCGAGTTGCTCGAGAATGTCGTCGGGTAGGTCGAGGGTCCCGTCGGATAGGATATCGACCTCTGAGCCGGCGAGAAGCGCAATGCCGCGAATTTTGCCCCGCACTTGTGCGATTTCCTCCAACTGCTTGGCGACATCCTTTTCCCCAAGTCCGCCGGCGACCCGAACCGCCTGGCTGTGATCGGTCATGGCGCAGTATTGATAGCCCCGATCTTTGCACGCGCGGAGCATCTCTTCGATGGTGTGGCGGCCGTCGGTCCAGCGGCTGTGCATATGCAAGTCGCCGCGAATATCATCGAGGGCAATCAAGTCCGGAAGCCGATGCTTCGCAGCGGCTTCGACCTCGCCGCGATCTTCACGCAGCTCCGGCGGCACCCAATCCAACCCGACGGCGCGAAAGACGTCTTCCTCCTTGGCGCCGCCGATGCGCCGACCTTCTTCGGGCCCGAGATCCTCGGCCTTCTTCCCCTTGGGCACGCGGAAAATTCCGTATTCATTGATGCGCAGGCCGCGTTCGACGCCGAGCTTGCGGATGTTGATGTTGTGCGCTTTGGAGCCGGTGAAATAGCTCAGAGCGGCGCCGTAGGAAACCTCGGGAACGATGCGCAGATCAACCTGCAAACCCGATCGAAGCACAACCGTTCCCCGCGTGCTGCCGGCTCCCAGCACGCGTTCGACATCCGGGTAAGCTTGAAAACGCTCCATGACGGGTCGCGGCTTGCTGCACACCGCCAGGATGTCGATGTCGCCGACGGTTTCCATGCGCCGGCGGTAGCTCCCGGCCACTTCCAACCTCGCGATGTCACCTCCTTCGCTCAGATAGTCGAGGAGAGGTCGCACGAGCTGTTCGGCATCCGCGAGCTTGAAGCGCTTGGGACGTTTGGCTGCGCGGTCGACGGCCTGGCGGATTTTTTCAACGCTTTTCTTACCAAGCCCCGGCAACTTTTCGACTTTTCCCGCTTCGATGGCTTTCTCAAGCTCGACAATCGAGCGAACGCCAAGCGCCTCGTGCAATTGCCTGGTGCGCTTCGGTCCCAATCCCTCGAGTTCAAGGAGCTCGGTCATGGAGGCGGGAAACTCTTTGCGCAGCGCTTGCAACGACTGCAGAGTCCCGCTGGCGACGATCTCCCGGATATGAGCGGCCATGCTCGCGCCGATTCCCGGCAATTGGGTAAGGTCGTCACTTTCAGCGACGAGCTGTGCCAGTCGTTTGGGGTAGCTTTGGATTATCTGCGCGGCTCTGCGGTACGAGCGCGTGCGAAAGGGATTCTCCCCCTTGATCTCCAGAAGGTCCGCGTAGTCGTTCAGGATTCGAGCGATCTCGATGTTTTCCATGAGCGCGGAGCGCCTTTTTCGATGATGCTTTTAACCCGCGATGTTCGGTATCTCTCTTGCGGCCGCAGTCTTGCCGCAGGCATCTCGACTTTCAGAAGCTGAAGACGTATTCGCCATCATTGCCGCGGTAAAAGGTTGAGCTGACGTGCAGGACATGCATGTCGCGCAAGCGCTGCCCCTTGCGCATGATGCGCTCGGCTGCATCGTCTCCGATGAGCGGCGCGTAATCCTCAATGGCGACAAGCCAGGAATGTTTTCTCATCGTCCTCCTCATCTCTTCTTCTCCGGTTCGCTCTTTGCCCCACGCAGCTCGGCAGCGGCCTGTTCCGGCGTCTGAATGTTCACGTTGATTCGTGAACCGAGCTCGAACCCCGCAGGTGTCGTGGTTCGCGGGAGCACGTCGACGAACCAGTGGTTGGCGAGGCGGTGCAGTTGATCCAAAGGTGGGGTGACGACGACCAAGTTGTAATCCGGATCGTGGAGCCTCCGCCGGTAGATGCCGAGTGCGCGGTTGAGGTGTTGTGCCAGCTCGTCCAGTTCGGCGGGCCGGACCTCCGCGAAAGTGGGATGATGACGCCGCGGGATCAACTGAATATGATAGGGAACCCGAGCCGCGTAGGGCACGAGGGTGACAAAATGTTGGGTCGCATGCACGATGCGCACCCCTGCCGCCAGCTCCTTTTCCAGCACGTGACAGAGACCGCAGCGGCCCGTGGCATCGAAAAACTCCATTTCCTCGGACAAGCGCCAACGGATCTCCGGCGACACGACGGGCGTAGCCACGATCTGAGAGTGGGGATGGGCAAGGCTTGTGCCGGCGCGCCGGCCATGGTTGCGAAAGAGCACTACTTGCCGGACTGGGCCTTCGGCGCCGCACATGGCGTGGTAGCGACGCAGGTACATTTCGACGATCTTTCGTACATGCTGTTCGGGGAGAGTTCCGATCGAGAGTTGATGATCGGGACTGTCGATGATTACTTCGTGGTAGCCGTAACCGGGGATGCGTCGCCAACCCGCCTTCCCGGCGATAGCCTCTACTGCCTGCGATTGCGGGCTGAGCGCAGGAAATTTGTTCGGTACGACGCGCACGGTCCACCGATCGCCGTCCGTGAAACAGTCCACCGGTTCGGGCGTTAGATGTTCATTGCCCGGGCAAAACGGGCAAGCCGGGGACGTAGCGCCCTTGTCCTCCGGTCGCTTGGCCCGGTCCGGATTGATGATGACCCAATCATGTGTGATTGGATCCTGCCGTAATTCAGACATTTTTTCATCCTACCTAACAGCCAAGGTCAGTGCGGTCCGATTGTCGCGAACAGCTTCTCTGGAAGATGGGTTCGAATCTCCTTCGGCGGCAGGGCGGCAAGATTCAAAGCGAACTCGTTTTCGACAATACGCTTGATTTCGGAACTCATGTGGTCTCGGAGCAAACCGAGAAATTCAGGTGCGGCGACAAGGATCAAGCGTTCGAGTTCGCCTTGCGCCTTGGCGTGTTCCAAGCGCTCAACGACCCGTCGAGCGAAGTTGATCACTGCTTGCTTCTTGGGGTCGACTTCTCTTTCCATGGCATGACGCATTTTGCCGGCACTTGCATAGGAGCGACCGGGCCGGTCGGCATTGATCTGCTGGGCGGATAACCGCCCTTCGGGATGGTCGAGTGTTTCGATATCCTCGAGCGGAGACATCGGCCCCGCCAGCGAGAAAATTCTCGCCGACGCACTGTCAGCAACGACAACCCAGTTCTTCGCCATCATAACCTCCTTTGGTCCATGGTTTTTCTTGCCGCGTTGAGTTGGCGTCAATCGCCTTTTTCCCGGCTGGCAAGCCGGGGCACATATTGAGCTCAACGCCGGTCCAAATTTGCAACTTGGTAGTATGAAAAAATGACAGACCTGTTTTGCTGTTGTAGTTGGGAAGGGGGAATCAAGGAACGTGTTTCTCCCGTGGCCGAGCGTGCGGAAGCAACACGCGAAGGGTTGTATTGCTCCTTTCCTGGTTGTTGGCGTGCCTGTCGGAATTGCAGGGGTGACGCGTCGTCCAATCCGAAGGTGCCGGGTAAGCTTGGAGGAATTTTTGAGATCGATCTGCGGCTTTCGCAGAGGGGTTTCGGTCATGTGCCACCGCGTCGCCGGTTTTCGCCAGGCCGCTTTGATTTTTCGTCCCACAGCCCAGACTCCGTCCTAGCCCCATTTGTGTCCGTTGCCGGCCATATTATTATCCGCGATGACGCCCGCTTAGTTCAAGCTCCGAAAACGAAATCGGGTCAAACCTGGCGGTGCGGCAAATCTTTGCAAGAAAGCTTGCCGATGGGACGTCGTTTAATTGACTCTGGTATCATGGCAAAGGCCGGAGCGAAGATTCCCGGCTTGTTTGCTCAATTCCTTGACCTTCGCATTCGCAATGACGCGTCTCGCCTTTAAGGCCAGAGCTGCTGGATCGGTTTCGGCAGCACATGCTTGACGTCGTCGATTTCCCCAGTGCTCATGTGACGGGCAAGAACCCTGAACACTGCGCGGACCACCTGCTGCGGGTTCACCGCTACGTCGTCGCGAAAGGCCTTGCGGATGTGCTCGAGAAAGTCTTCTTTGTGCCGTTCCTTATGCGGTTTCCCTTTTAGCGTCCACCCTTCAAAGTAAAAACCGCGGACCAGCATCGGCAGTTGCGCGCCCAGTTGCACGGCCTCTTCGACCGGTAGCCGATCGCGCAGCGCATGCAAAACGGCGCGCAGCGCCGAGTAAACTTTGTGCGGCTTGTCTTCCCACTCCAGGTCCGACGCCAATTCGTTGAGCCAGACCTGGGTTTTTTGCAGACTGCTTGCAAATACATCTGACACGGTGTCTGTCATGGCGGTTCTCCTTTAGTGTGTCAACGCCAGCGGGTCTTTTTGGCTCTCGAAATCTCTAAGCCACACTCCGTCCTGAACCACATGGCACGAAGGACAGCGCCCGCGGTCGAGACCGTTGTACTCGACGCAAAAGCCTGAGCGACGGATCAGGGTCTCGCCGCATTGATAACACGATGTATCCTCATGGGCGCTGTCGTAGAGATTGCCGCAGTAAACGTAGCGCAAACCTACTTCTCTGCCGATGTGCCACGCGCGCAGCAGCGTTTCGCGTGGCGTCGGCGGCGCCTCAAGCATGCGGTGAGAGGGGAAAAAGGCGCTGAGATGCCAGGGAATTTCGGCGCCGATGGTCTTCAGGAACAGAGCGATCTGACGTAACTCCTCGGCGCCGTCGTTATGCCCGGGAATGATCAGTGTGGTGACTTCGAGCCAGATCCCCGACTCTCTGGTGAGACGGATCGAGTCGAGCACCGGCTGTAGCCGCGCGCCGCAGAGGCGCCTGTAGCGCTTGTCGTCGAAGCCTTTGAGATCGATGTTGGCGGCGTGAAGGTAAGGCTGAATCGCTCTTAAGGCTTCCGCGGTCATGTAGCCATTGCTTACGAAAATGTTTTTCAGACCGTGGCGGGTTGCAAGCCAGGCCGTATCGTAAGCAAGCTCGAAAAAGATCGTCGGCTCAGTGTAGGTGTAGGCGATGATATCGCAGCGCGAGCGCAGTGCAAGCTCGACGATGTCTTGCGGTGAACTCTCCAGGCCCGAGACTTCCTGCGTGTCCCGCGGCAGTTGGGAGATTTGCCAGTTTTGGCAAAAACGGCAGTGGAAATTGCAGCCCACCGTCGCAATGGAAAAGGATCGACTGGCGGGAAGAAAATGAAACAAAGGTTTCTTTTCAATGGGATCGACATTCTGGGCGATAACGCGATCGTAGACGCGCGTATACAAGATCCCGCCGTGGTTTTCCCTGACTTTGCAGATGCCCACTCTTCCCGCGGGCACGTAGCAGCGGTGCGCGCACAGATTGCAGATCACCGCCTGGCGGGCAGTCGTTTCGTATAGCCGGGCTTCCCGTATTGACTTTCGGACGGAAAAATCACCGGCAAGATTTTTCCCGGTCATCATACCGCGTGATAACTTTACTCCTGCCTTGCAATCCAGTTGCGAACTAAACGATGGCGATCAGTTTTCGTCTGGAAACTGGTGCAAATTCAGTGCCGTGAGCGGAGTTCGGCGCGCCAACACAAAAATCACGGCTTGCATTTCTTGCTGGCCGGGTGAAGAAAACCTCTTTTCACATTTGGAAAATGTCGCATCATCTCTTCGCAGTTTTGCCAAGAGCAAAATGGATTCCGTCACGGAAGTCGATGTCCGCGCCCTTGATCCCGGCAAAGATCTGCGCGATCAGTTTGACATCGACTCGGTGGATTTTCTTAACTTCGTCATCGGTTTGCACAAAGAAATGGGCGTCGAGATTCCCGACGCCGATGTCCCCAAGTTTGCAACCCTGAAGGGCTGCGTGGATTACCTCCAAAAACGGATTCTGTAGTTAAAGTTCCCGTCTCTGCTGTGCGAGCCATGAGACCAAAGTAGACAAGCAAGGTTCAAAACGTTCAAGCCGTTCAAACTGTTCAAAGCGTTTGGAACGTTTGGAACTTCTTGAACACTCGGCATAGTTCTTAGCTCCAACTGCGGGTTCCGAATTAGAGTTGACCTGTTCCCTCAGCGGGACTATTGTCGCAAGCCAAGATGAAAGCCCGGCTGAAGCCTTGCGGCGGAAGGTATTACGACCGAAAGACGGAGGGAGTCCTATGCGGGAGAAGTTAGTTTCTCTGGAGCAGGCGGCAAAGATTGTCCGCGACAGAGACCAAATCATATTCAATGGCGATTTGGACTGGACGCCGATGGCGCTTCTTCGGGAGCTTGTGCGAAACGGTGTCAAAGGCCTTCACACCATCGGCGTGGTCGGGGGCGCCATAAACCTGGATTTTCTCTTAGGCGCGGGAGCAACCGCGACCGTGGAGACTTGCAGCCTTGGGTTCGGCAGGTATGCCCGGGTCGCGCCCAACTACGAGCGTTATCAGAAAGCCGGACGCGTGAAGATGAAGGACAATACTTGAGGGGTGCTCTATAGCATGGTCCAGGCTGGATCCATGGGAGCCCCCTTCGTGCCGACCCTTGCGTATGCCGGAAGCGATGTGATCAAGCGTCGCCCGGAGGATTTCACCATCGCCGCCAATCCTTTCGATCCGGCTGAACGAATCGTGATCGCTAAAGCCATCAATCCC
Organism: Binatia bacterium; assembly: GCA_041625275.1. Lineage (GTDB taxonomy): Bacteria > Desulfobacterota > Binatia > UBA9968 > UBA9968 > JBFJNS01. Next base: position 7,549 of record JBFJTQ010000005.1, read on the forward strand.
GATGTGGGTATTTTTCACGGCTTGAAAGCCGACCGCGCGGGCAATGTTCTGCTGAGAAAAGGGGGAGAGGAACTGCTATTGATCCAGGCCTCAAGGAAAGTCATCGTGACCGTGGAAGAGATCGTGGACAAAGTCGATCCGGAGGCTGCGGGCGCGCGTTTCGTCCCCTCTCTTTATGTCACCGCCGTGGTCCACGCCCCCTTCGGGAGCTACCCGGCCGCCGCTCCCGGATACTACAGTGCAGACGATAAACAGTTGCGGGAGTATCTGGCAGCTTCCATCTCCGATAAGACATTCGCGGTCTACCTGGACAAATACGTCTTCGAGCCTGGGGGGCACGATGGGTATTTGGAACATGTGGGCTTAGGTCGTGTGGGGAGCGTGGCGCCATGACTGAAGAACTTCAAATCACCGTCGAAGAATTGCTGGCGGTGTATATCGCCCGAGAGATGCGGGACTTCGAGACCTGTGCCTGCGGGGCGCAATCGTTCATTCCCGCGGCGGGAATGCTTCTGGGTCGCGAGCTTTACGCTCCAAACATGGAGATCATTATTCGGGGCACCCGTGACTTTAATCCCATTGCCACTCCCCGGGACTTTCACTTTCTGGCGCAGCGGGGAAAGATGGATCTCTTTTTCATCGGCGCCATCGAAATAGACAAACATGCCAACTTCAACTTGCACGTCATCGGCGACCGCGATGCCCCGCAGGTTCTCATGCCGGGACAGTACGGCACGGGCCTGCTCTACTACGCCGTGCCTCGGATTATCATGTTCCGCACGGCGCACACGAAGCGCATCTTCGTGGAAAAAGTGCGCTACATCTCAGGCGCCGGCACGTCTCCCGAAGGAGTCTTCCGTCGCACCAGAGAGGTAAGGATCCTCACGCCTCTTGCCTGGCTCAAGCTCAACCAGGAGAGCCGGATCGTGGAGTTGGAGTCGGTGCACGCCGGCCATTCGGCCGAAGATGTGCAGGAAAACACCGGTTTTGACCTCAACATCGGCGGCCCGGTTCCCGTAACGCCCGCGCCGAGCGAGAAGGAACTCCATTCTTTGAGAGCCATAGTCAAATCCCGGATGCTTGAGACGGGAACCTATGCCGACCTGGCCCGCACGCGGCTCGGGGTTGCATAGTAAGAAGAAAAGAGTTCATGCTAATCTTGCGCTAAGGAAAGCCACATCGTTCTTTGATTTTCCTTGCACCGTTTGAACCTTGACCCGCCCCTCACGCTTGACGGAATTAAGCGTGGACTCCAGACCGTGCCGGAGTGCATTGAATCGAGCGATGCGTCACGAGGCGGTTGACGTCGCCTTGACAGCCGCCGTGCGCGGCGCGGGAGTCCAATCTTCGACGATCAGATACAGGCATGGAATGAGCACTAGGATGATCGCCGTCGAGAACAGAATCCCGTAGCCGAGCGAGAGCGCCATGGGAATGAGGAACCGGGCCTGGCGCGAGGTTTCAAAAATCATCGGCGCCAGGCCGCCAAAGGTCGTCAGCGTGGTGAGCATGATCGGCCGGAAACGGCGCAGGCCGGCTTGCCGCACCGCTTCGAAAGCGCTGGCGCCCTCCTGCCGCCGTTGGTTGGCATAGTCGATCATGACGAGCGCATCGTTGACCACGACCCCACCCAGAGCGATGATGCCCATGATCGACACTAGACTGAGGTTGTAGCCCATGATCATGTGGCCGATAATCGCGCCGACGATCCCGAACGGGATCGCGATCATGACGACGACGGGCTGTATGTAACTGCGAAACGGAATCGCCAACAAAGCGTAAATTGCCACGAGGGCGAGGGTAACGCTGTAAAAGAAACTGTCGATGGCATCGCGCATATCAGCCTGTCGGCCTTCGAAACCGAAGCTCAATCCAGGATACTTGCCAGTCAATTGCGGCAGCAGTTCCCCCGTCAGCGCGGCCAGGATACGGTTGGTATCGCCCACCGGCTCGACGTTGGCGGTCACCGTCACCGTGCGCCGGCCGTTGCGCCGTGTGATCTCGGTGTAAGCCCGTCCGTGTTCCACGGTCGCCACTTGGAAAAGAGGCACCTCACCGCCGGCAGGGGTCCGCAAGATCAGGTTTTCTACGTCGGCTTCGCTGCTCCGTTCACTTTCAGGGAGGCGCGCGCGCACGGTGACCTCGTTGCGCTGGCGCTGCTGCTTGAGCGCCTCGGCGCCGTAAAAAGCGTTGCGCACCTGGCGGGCAATCTCGGTGGCGGTAAGCCCGACACTGCGCGCCTCGGCGAGCGGGCGAAAGTTGAGCTGGCGTTTTCCCGGAGTGTAGCCGTCATCGATGTCCTTGGCGCTGCCGAATTCCTCCAGGCGCTGCGCCAACTCGGTCGCCGCCAGCTCCAGCATGCCGATATCCCGGTGACTGAGCTCGACGCTTACCGCGGCACCGCCTCCCGGACCGCCGCTGTCAGAAGCGAAGCGCAGCGTTTCCAAACCAGGGATCTCACCCGTGGCCGTGCGCCATCGTTGCGTCACGTCCGCGGTGCTGAGCGGACGTTTTCCCGCCGGTGTCAAGTAGAGGCGAACATCGACCTTGTTGTCCTTGACCAGAGCGAAGATTCCACGGCCGAGGCTGTCGCCGCCGTTGATTTCGACAACTCTTTGCGCCGCGGCCGTCAGTCGATCCCTAACCGCAGCCGTTTCACGGGCGGGACTCCCCACAGGCAGCGTCGCCGAGGCGAGGGAAAAATCGGACTCGACCTGAGGCATGAGGATGAAACCCATGCGGCCGCTCATCGGGAATGCGATAACGATGACTAGCAGCCCAAGGGCGACGGCCACCGTCAAATACCGTTGGCGTATCGCCATCGTCACGAAAGGCCCATAGACCCGTTCGACGAAGCGACTGAAGCGGCGGGAGAAGCGCTGCTGGGAGGCGTGAAGGGCTGCGGCCAGGGGGTTGCCGTTTCTTTCCCGCACGTGGGCTAGATGGGCCGGGAGAATAAAGAGCGCCTCGATCCAGGAAATGACGAAGGTTGTCGCCACTACCGCCGGGATGACCGCCCAGATCTTGCCGAAACCGCCCGGCACGAGCAGCAACGGAATAAAGGCGACGATGTTTGTGAGAATGGAAAATCCGATGGGCCTGGCGATGTCCCGCGCTCCGCGGATTGCTGCCTCGACCAATCCCATCCCGCGCTGGCGATATTCGTAGATGTTCTCGCCGGCAACGATGGCGTCGTCGACAACAATACCCAGCGCGAGAATAAAGGCGAACATCGATACCATGTTGATCGAGACATCGAATCCCGGCAGAAACAGCAACGTACCCAGAAAGGCTGTTGGGATGCCCATGGTGACCCAGAAAGCCAGCTTGAATTCGAGAAACAGGCTGAGGATCACCAACACCAGCATGAGGCCGAGAAACGCATTTTTCATCAGCAGCTCAAGGCGCTGGCGGTAAATCTCGGAATCGTCGTCCTCGATGGTGTAGTTGATGGAAGGCGGCAGGTCGGCAACAATCGCGGGCATCACCTGACGCACGGTGCGAGAAATTCCGGTCGGAGTCTGGTTGCCGACGCGAGATACGGCGATGCGAGTGGCGCGCTGGCCATTGAAGACGGCGGCGGTGTCGCTATCCTCGAATCCCTCCTTCACATGGGCAATGTCTCCAAGGCGCAGAACCGCGCCGGATTTGCCGACGATGAGCGGAATCTGGGCGAAGTCGCGCGCCCAGTCGCGGCGCTCCGGCACGCGGAGCAGAATCTCGCCCGCCCCGGTCTTGATGCTGCCGCCGGCCCGCTCGACGGCGGCCTGGCCGACGATGCGCGCGACGTCGTTCAGCGTGATGTTATGTTCGCGAAGCCGCCCCTGGGAAATCTCTATATGAATTTCGAATTGCCGCGCCCCTTCCAGTTCAACCTGCGTGATGCCCGGTTGCTGCAAGAGGCGGTCGCGAACCTGTTCGGCGGCGACCCGTAGCTCCCATTCATCGACGGCTCCGTAGAGGAGCAAGTCCAGAACGTTGCGCCGGTGCGTATCCAGGGTCACGACGGGTTCTTCCGCGTCCTCGGGAAAGGTTGTGATTCGGTTAACTGCCTGCTGAATATCCTGGTAAATCCTCGCATGGTCGCTGCCGGCGGCGAGTTCCGCGGTGACTGCGGCTAGTCCTTCCCGCGCGGTGGCGCGAACTTCGTCGATCCCCTCCAATCCACGGATCTCTTCTTCCACTGCGAGCACAATGCCTTGTTCCACTTCTTCGGGACTGGCCCCCGGGTAGGGCACGCGGATGGTCACTGTGTCGAGCTCGAATGCGGGAAAGACTTCTTGCTTGATGCGGGTGGCCGTGAAGAGCCCGCCCACCATCAGCACGAGCATGAGCAAGTTGGAAGCTACGCGGTGGCGCGCCATCCAGGCGATGGGGCCGCGCAGCGCCGTCTCGGAAGTGCCTTGCCATTCGCTCATTGGTTGGCTCCGGCCGGCTTGTTTTGTGGATTCGCCGAGTTTCGGTCCGCTTGCGACAATGAACTGCCAGTCCCGTCATTGGTCCTGAGCGGCATTCCCGGATTTGCGCCGGGGACATTTGACGTGACCGCCCGTTCTTTGGGCTCTATGCCGCCCGTGATAAAAACTTTGTCCGCACCGCGAAACGCGATCGAGACATCGCGCACTTCCAAATTTCCGTCATGGTTCATGATCCAAACCCTGTCTCCGTCCCGCAACGCCGCGCGATCCAGGGCGATGGCGTTCTTGATCACCCGGCCGCTGATTCCAGCCCGCAGATACGAGCCGATCAGCAGGGGCGGCTTGCCCGCGTTCTTTGAGGTTGCGGCCAGAGGGTCTTCCACGGCAACCAGCAGGCGGGCCATACGACCCTCCGAGGTAAGATCGCCCAGCAACCGGAGAACCCGCCCGCTGCGAAACATGTTCGGCCCCCATACCGCGTCATTGTAGAGCCGAACCGGGGATCCCGAGTGTTCGGAGACGGCAGGGACATCGATCCAACGCAATTCCGCCGCCGGAACTGCGAGTTCGACCCAGTAGGTCTCCGTGCCCGCGAGAGTAGCGATGTCTGCGGAGGTTGTGATTTGAGTGCCGATATCGGCCTGCCGGGAGATTACGATGGCATCGAAGGGCGCTCTGACGGTGGTGCGTTCCAGCGCAAGTCGAGCCTCGGCCAGCGCCGCTTCGGCGGCGGCCACATTGGCTTTTGCCGTGCTCAATTGCGGCTGGCGCAGGACAAGGCTTTTTTCGCGCTGGCTCAGCTCGTCTCTCAGGTCTTTGAGCAACTCTGCCTCTCTCTGGGCGATGACCTGACTGCCCTGCTCAATCTGCAGGTCGGCGCGGGCTTTCGCGACTTCGCTTTCCCGCTGGCGCACCGCCAGTTCGTAATCGGCGGGATCAATCTTGAGCGCGATCTCGCCCTTCCTGAATCGTCCGCCGGGAGCCAATTTCGGGTTGATCTCGATGACCCTGCCTTGCACTTGGGCCTTGAGGACGACTTCCCTCGCGGCACGAACCTGGCCAAAGGCGAGGAGCACGGTGGGGTGGTCTCTGCGCTCAAGCGTCACTGTCTCAACCAGCGGCGCCAGGCGCGGTTTTTCCGCGCGTTCGGCGCGCGGCGCCGTTTCCATCAGGTAAAAGGCAATCCCGATGGCAATGGCGAGCACGACAATCGGCGTCACGATCTTCGCGGTTAGACGCAGCCACCGGCTCGTTCCAGAGACATTCCGGGTTTCCATCTGCGGTTCAGTGTCATTCGCCATGTTGGTCTCCAAGTCAATTGCGGTGGGACTACGGTGTGTTCATGGTCCATCCGCCCGCCAGTGCCCGCACCAGAGCGATACGTTGCGTCATCGAGTCGCGGCGCACGCTCAAGATGCGTCTTTCCAAGTCCTGCTGGCTCGTGGTCGCATTGAGAATGTCGAGGTAGTTAGTGGCCCCCTGGATATAACGGTTGCGCAGAGACGCGGTGGTATCCCTGGCGAGCTTGAGCTGCGATTCCAGGCTCGCGAGCAATTCGCGCTGCCGCCGTTCACGGGCCAACGCATCTTCGACTTCCTGCAGCGATGCAAGGACCTGGGTACGGTAATCATAAATCGCTTCGGACACCACCGCCTTGGTTCGCTCCACCTCGGCGGCGCGCCGGCCGGCGTCGAACAAAGGCTGGGTGAGCTGGCTTACGAAGGTCGCAATCCAGCTTGTAAAAAGAGCGGACGGGGATATGGCCGAAGTTTCATATACGGCGCGTAAATCAAACCGCGGGTAGCGATCGGCAAGCGCCACCGCAACCCGCTGGTCGGCCGCCTCGATCCGAAACACCGCCTGTCTAACGTCCGGGCGGCGCTGGAGTAATTCCGCCGGCACGCCGGTGGAGGGCAACGGCGGCAGGGCGATGAGCTCCCGCCTGTCCGGGAATCGCAGGGTCGTCGGCGCCCTGCCGAGGAGCGTGGCCAGGGCATGCTCTCTGAGCTTGATTTCGGCCTTGACTGCGGCGCGATCGCCGCGACGATCCTCCACCAGCTGGCGCTGACGCAGCACATCCGCGGCGGGGACCTGCCCTTGACGAAACCGTAAAGTGACCAGCTCCAGCAATTGCTCATTGTTGGCGATTTGACGTTCCAGAAGATCGAGCTGAGCGCGCTGCTCGATCAGTTCGTACCAGACGGAGGCCACGCTTGCCGATAGCGAGATTGCCGCGGCCTGCAATTCGGCTTCCCGCGAGCGCGCATCGGCTGCGGCCGCCGCCGCGTTGCCGCGGACCCGACCCCACAGGTCGAGCTCATAGCTGGCGGCGCTGCTCAAGCCAAAATCGTTCCTGCGCACGGAGGGCACGCTTTTGAACCCCCCAGCCTCGGCTCCCAGCTCCAGGGTGGGAAACAGTCCTGCCCGCTCCCGCTTCACGATCGCCTCGGCTTGCGCCAGGCGCTCCCAGGTGGCGCGCAACGAGGGGTTGTCGGCAAGGGCGGTTTCGACGAAAGTGTTCAGTTCCGGATCCGCGAAATCCTCCCACCATTTCTGCGCAGGCTCCCGCAAACCCGTCTCGGAGAATCGCGGCGGCAGCTCGGTTCCCAGACTCAGAGGCTGCCGCGCCGTGCTGCAGGCGGTGAGCAGAGAAATGGCGATTCCAACCGCCGTACGACAAACGAGGGCGCGTTTCATTTTGATTCTCTTTTCGCGGTCCGCGCATGGTTGGAGGCGTTCAATCCCGCGTTGGCGAATGTCACCAGCTCACGCAGGACGGTTTTGGTATCGTTGGGATTGCAACGTCCGCCCGAAATCCATTCAACAAGAGAGCGATTCATCATTGTATAGGCGAAGGCGCCGAGCATGAAAAAGAACCGCCAGCTAAACTGCGAGGGCGAAACCTCGGGCAGGGACCGTTTCAAGGCCGCGGGAAAGCGCCGCAGGATTTCGCCAAAGTGCTCCTGTAATAAAGGTTGGAAATCCTTTCCCGCCTCAACGAACATCCGGCCGAGGAATTTAACGAAGTAAGCTCCCGCCGGGGTTTCGTCCGTGGCAAGCCGAAGCGGTGGTTCCAGAAAGGCCTCCAAAATTTCGTTCGCACTTGGGGGATGATTTCGGGGACTGGCTTCAAGCTGATCCAACCTTCTGAGTCGCTCTTGGTTTATGGGAGCCAGCCGTCTCATTAAAGTCTCCCGGATCAAATCTTCCTTCGATCCGAAATGATAGGC
>JBFJTQ010000006.1:0-14777 GCA_041625275.1 Binatia bacterium
TGTATGGTCGAGGGCGCAAAACCGGCTAAGTCCGGGTTCTCCAGTATGGCCGGGATTTTGTCCTTATCGAAGCCGACAACAACGAGCGGTACCGTCTCTGCGAGACGCCGTATCGGGGGTGAGGCGGTTCTGGGGCTGCCGAAAGGCATCATGGCGGCGTCGGCCGTGCCCAACTTGAGCGCCTCGACCTGCTCGTTGGTGTTGGAATGAGCGTAAACGGTCACCTCGCCTTCGGGTACGCCGTACACTTTCAAGAGTTGCTTGAGCACCGCTTCGAGATCGGCAAGCGCACGGCGGCGCCCTTGGACCTTCTTCCCGCGCAGATCTGCGGGTGTGCGTATGCCGCTGTCCGCGCGCGCGACCAAGGCGCGTGCCGCAAGGCCGCCTTGAAAGACAAGCCGCAGAGGCGACTTCCCTTCCTTTTTGAAAGAACCGATCCCGCGAAATCCATGCGTGGCCGCGAGCGAATTAACGAGAGCAAAATCAATTCTCTTCGCCTTCAGGGCGCGCACGTTTGCGTCGCTGCCGCCGATTGGCTCTACGGTTACGTTTAATTTGGAGTGCCGGCTGATCACATCGCCCATGCCGACGGCCAATATGTGAAAGCGTGCGCCGACGCTCGATGTGCCCATGGAAACCGCCGTTTGCGATATGCTCTGGTCCGGCAAAGCAAACAGCAAAAACCCCATGAGGCCGGCGATTACTCTCCCGCGTAAAGTCGAATTGCGTTGCGTCATCGCTCACCTCCGCAAATATATTTTTATTGGTGCGACTGAATTCTAGTGAAACCGTATCGAATTCGATCTGCTAAGGTCAACCGAAGGTTTCCCCCAGGCTCCTCCAGTAACCCTTCTGTCTGTTGCGGAATTCGGGTTTAACTGCCTACCGTGAAATACCGCCCTGCTTGGCTGGCTTGCGCGGGTGTTTCGTCCCGGTCCTAACGAGCACTTTGATACCATGCGCCTTTCGCTACGCAGGCAATAGCCATGCTCCTGAAATATTTGACAGACGGGAGCTTGGGAGATATTATTCATATATAAAACATCTCACTCTAAACCATTTCGCGAACGTCCCCTGTTCTTAAAGGCACAATGTGCGGACGCTCAAGTTCATCCTTCTGGTCTTGTTTTTCTCCGGATTTCTCATTTGCGCGTTTTTTGTCTCATTAGGAATCTCCATCTTGAGGCTGCCCAGATGGAAAATCGTCACCGGACTCATGAAGACATTTACCGGCATGCTAAGGAACCTCCTGAACGTAAGAATCGCCGTGGAGGGAAAGGAAAATGTTGTTGCCGCAGGCGGTCACTACATCGTCTGCAATCACCTTGGTTATCTCGACGGGATCGTGCTGGGGAGTCTCTTTCCGGTGATATTTGTAACCAAGCTACAGGTTAAGCGATGGCCGGTGATCGGCCAGTTGCTGACACTTTTGGGAACCATCTTCGTTGATCGAGAAAACAAAAACGGCATCGCTAGTATCGTCGACGGGATTTCCCTGGCGCTGAGCGGAGGAGCGAACGTCCTGATATTCCCCGAAGGCACCTCAACTAACGGAGAGCGGCTACATCCTTTTCAGTCCTCGTTCTTTGCGGCCCCGCTCATGGCCCGTTCTCCTGTCGTTCCTTTGACCCTTAGCTACAAGTCCATCGACCACCAGCCCGTGACGGCGGCAAATAGAGACCGCATTTACTGGTACGGTGACATGTCTTTCGCTCCCCATCTCTGGGATCTTTTGGGCACCAAGCGCATCGACGTTTCGGTCAAAATTCACCCAAAGATAGACACCTTGCAATTACAGAATGCCTCTCAAGGCCGCAAAGAATTGAGCCAGGCCTGTTATGATGTCATCGGACAAGAGGTGAGTTGCGGCGGTGAGAAGAGCGGAGACGCGCCGGAGCCCTTCGCGAAAGTCATGAGGCGTCAATGGTCTTGACAAAAAACAGCGGGGCGGACATTCGGCCTTCATCACGCAAGCACATCGGTCAAGATCTCCTCCATGTGATTTATGACCAAGGAAAAATGGCCTTCGTTGGGATAGAAGACGACCCGGCAGTCTGGAATCGCGCGCGCCAGAAAGCGGCCCATGCTGGGCGGCACACTTAAATCCTGTTCCCCGTGCCAAAGCTTTACCCCCACGGTGATGTCTGCCAGCGAGAAACCCCATGGGCGCGTGAGCAGCAGCAATTCGCATGCGGCGCCCCGGCTTCCGCCGCGAAAAGCTTCGATGACGTTGTCCTTCAATACGGTTATCACCTCGCACTTCGCGAGCACTGCCCTATCGGGGTCGGGCAGTGCGCCAGAAATGCGCCTGAGCATCCCCTCCGGATTGCATCGCACCCGGCGCGCCATGCGCCAGAAAAATATTTTTGCGAACCAGGGCAGTCGACGGCCGAGAAAGAACGTCCAATCATTATACCGAATCATTCGATCGGTGCCGCCTGGAGTTTGGAGCGGGCCGAGGCCGCAAACGATCGCCACTGCGTTCAGACGTTGGGGGATCCTCAGCGCACAGGCCGCCGCGTAGGGGCCGCCTCCTGAAACGCCAATGGCGCCAAAGCGGTTGATTCCCAGCGCATCGGCTAACTTGACCACGTCATCGGGCCACTCGAGCAGGGTTCTACGCGGTTGGAAATCCGAAAGCCCAAAGCCCGGCCGATCGATGGCGATCAGGCGCATGCCGAGTCGCGATGCGACGCCGTCGGCGAGATGCGCCTCGACGCGCGAGCCTGGAAAACCGTGAAAGTAGAAAACCGGTTGACCCTCAGGATCGCCGTAAACTGTATAGCCCAGCAACCGCCCGTCATCGAGCCGAAGTGTCCTGTCTTTTGTCATCAATGGTCGCTTACCCTAGCAGAACTGCCTGCCCGCCCGCCTGAAGTCATCATTCTTTTATATACGGTTATGGGAACAGACTTCTACTGTCCTCAAATCACAATGCATTGAATCATCGGATCAACCGAGCGAGGAGCTCTGCCTAGAAGACGAGGGGGAAACGAGCCTAAAGCGCCGCTGATCTCTTTGGCGCGCGGCCAGCCGGCGAAGACATTGCCATGCTTCTTCCGTTACCGGCAAGGCCGCACCGGATTAAGCCACAGTAGCCTTGCCCTTGCATCGAACGGCTTGACTCCCGGCAGCGATTCCTTAAATGCATTTGGGATGCAGAACATATCCAAACTGCTGAAAGGCGGTTTACTTTTCTTCCAAATATCGACTCAAACTACGAACGGACCCATTGAACGCCTTTGGTCCCGAGCCTGTCGAGGGATCACCATTGCCGCTTATAGGCCGTAGAACGCCTGGGGGTTTGTTTCCAGGATCTTGTGAGCCTGAGCCGTGCCGATCCTGCCCTCCTCCGCCCAGCTGCGCACCTCGTCCAGCGCGCTCAGGTTGGCGGAGATGTCCGTGTGGCTGTAGTCTGTGCCAATCATCAGGCTGTCTTCTGTTCCGAACCGCAGCAGTGACTCGACATCGTCAATAGGGTCAATGGTAATGAACACCCGGCCCGCGCGGAATAGATCCGGTTCCAGTTCATACAGATTGGGCAGCCGCCGCTGCTGACCTCGCAGCCCCTGGCGTTTTTGCGCCCCCAACTGGGAAATGGCGTACGGAATCCACGAGGCTCCCGCTTCAATAAACCCAAACCGAAGTTTCGGGAACATTTTCGGCACAGCCGAGCTCGCCAGCGCGCTGAAGGAATACATGATGGGAAAGCCCCTGTCCCATTCGTGTCCAGGCAAAGGATGACCGGTGTGGATGCACAGCGCCAGGTCGAGCGCGCTCGCCTCTTCATAGATTGGGAAAAAGTGCGGGTCGGTGACATTCCTGTCGAGATCGAACCCGCGCTTAAAAATGGCGCAGGCGCCGTGTTCCTTCGCCCAGCGCAGCTCCTCAACCGCTCTGTCGGGCAGCAACTGCGGCAGCACCGCTGCCCACCGAAGTCGCCCGTTTGTTTGCGCGCATTTCTCGGCAAGCCAGCGGTTGTAGGTCGTGGTCAGCGCCCACTCAGCTTCCGCATTTCTCGTGTTGTAGCGAATGAAGAATGTGGGGAAGATGACCTGGACATCCACGCCCATCTCATCCATGTGGGCCACGCGCCCCGGCACGTCCTGGAGCTCCCGCCGCACCCGGGGCGGATGGTTGACTTCATCGCGGATGGCGCGGTTCTGAAGCCTTCCTTCAACGAGCCAGCAACGGCTATTCGTCGCGGTATAGCCGGCGCGTTTGGCCTCATCGGGGGGTAGCGTAACCGTTACCGGTATGTATTTGGCGTAAGGGGTGCCTTCCAGTTTTCTCCAGGTGTCTTCGGACTCGTCGACGTGCGTATCGGCATCAATGACGGGCATGAAAAAACCTCCTGCTCTTTTTACGACTCGAATTCGCTGAAACGTTGGACTTTCGTCAAACGTCTTGGGTTTCGATTATGATGTCAATATTTTTACCTTGCGGCAATCAGGCTTCAAGGTTTTGAAACGCTGCGGTGCATACACTGCTCGGCTCACAAAGTTTATCGTACCCGTTACGCAAGCAAGATTGCCCGGGAGGTTGGTGCGAGATTGAGCTCGATATTGCTCGACGCTCAGCGCACCAATCTGGCGGGCTTCCGACTTCTCGATGCCCAGGGCATCGTGACCGGGGGTCGCGCGGATGTCGGTAAGTCGCTGGAGCACATTACCGAGGTGCGCGAAGCGTTACAGGAAGGCTATGCCAGCGCAATCCGAAGTGTGAGAGAGCCAACATAGCGACTGGCAGGGACGGAGATCGGAAAGGTTCTGGGAGTGGATAAGCTGCATCACTTGAATCCAAAATCTCAACGCTTTATTCGCAAAGGAACCTCTCAGCTATTAATGGCGCCTGGGGCATGAACCCGTTCTCAATCAGCGGCTTTGCCGGCGCGTTCGTTCGCGCGAGGCTGAAAATGAGTAGCGCTTGCACGGCGACATTCTCATCATTGCTCGGCGTTTCCACCGTCTAATCTCAAGTGGCCATGCGTCAAGTCGCTCGAATCACCAGCAACGGGTTGCCGGAATGCCGCACGACCTTCTCGGTGACACTCCCGAGTAGCCACCGATTCACACCGGAGCGTCCGTGGGTGCTCATCGCAATCAAGCCGTTCGGTCTGCCCTTCAACTCTTCTATAATCGTCTCCGCGGGCTCCCCTTCAGAGACGAACGAGTCGACGTCGGCCACTCCCTCGTTTTTTAACTGTTGCACCTTCGCATCCAGGTAAGTGGTCGCCTCGTTTCTCGACCTCGCTGAGAATGCCTCGAAGCCGGAATAGTCCTCGTAGTTAAAAGACATGCCCCGGATGTAGTAACAGCGCATGAGTTGCAGTTTCAAACTCATAGCCTTTGCCAGCTCTGCCACAGCGGGCAAGATGGATTCCGCGAGTTGAGAGCCGTCGAGCGGAACCGTTACCGATTCGAGCGTGGTCTTGTCATCGTTTTGCGTCTTCTCCTTTGCTCGAATCAGAAGTAAGGGGTTATTCGTTGTGCGCAGCACCTTCTCTGCGATGCTCCCGAGCATCCACCGGCTCAATCCTGAACGACCATGGGTCGCCATGGCGATCAGCGTGCCTTTGTCGGCCCCAGCCTTATCGACGATGCTCCCTGTGGTTACGCCCTTCTCGACGCCGCAACTGATGTTCCCACCCTGAAAGCTCGTAGCGACGCCGCTCAGGTATTTCTCAGCATTGAGCACTTGATCCTTGATTATCGCATCGAGTCCCGCATATTGTTCGACGCGAATGTAGCGGCGGAGTTCGGCAACATCGACCACTGACATCAACTCGACGGGAATCTTGAGGCTTCCCGCCAGCAAACGCGCATAAGGCAAAACCGCCTCGGCAGTTCTCGAACCATCAAGAGGGACTAGTATTCTCGTAAACATGGTGATCTCCTCTTTTGCTTCCACGCGCTGCACGTAGCTGCAATCGGAAGAGCTTGAAACAGGTTGCGGCAAAGACTCGAAAGCTACCCCTCGCTGAACCGCTTCGGCTTGAGGCTAACTTCCCCGAATCCCGCGCCAGAACTTTCGTCGCAAAATACTATCGTTCGCGATTTCAAGCTTTGCGGGTACGTCCGAGGCTGCCCGTATCGCCACCCTAGAGTCGTATCCTGTTGCGGTTGCCGGCTTGTCGAGGGCTGCCTTCCCAATTCCTATCGTATTTGGCTTTCAGTTCAATGATCAGGGGGCACATCCAGGGAAGGACGACTGCCCCGCTTGAACAATTTGGGGATACGGCCGGAGAAGTCGACGCCCCTTCGCCTCTTGCCGTGAATCAATTTCCAGGTCATTCGGTGGCTGCAGACAGCGCAGAGTCCGGTGACAGGCTGTGTCGCGGACTTGGGAGAGCGGTTACACACGACCACTCCCAGGTAACCGTCACAGCGGGGGCATCTGCGGGCTAGGTGTCGAGCCATCAACGCTACTCCGTTAATGGGCGAACCTATAACGCGATGAGAACGGCGCGTCAAGGCTGAGAGGTGTTCGACACCTCTCGTTCGCCGGATAAGAAACCATTAACTGCGTATTTTCGGCCCGTTGGACCGGTGGGTCAAGAAAAAACTAAATTGATCCCGGAAAATTTTGCATGGTCCAATCAGCGAAGTTCTCAAGGACCTATTTTGACCCCAATAACTGCTTGACACGATTGACGATGGCGGGGTCGATGTCAAATAAGCCGTTCACCACCTTTTCGATGCCCGCTCCGTCGAGCGGATTGATCTCCAGCTTCGCCTTGTCCGCCTCAGCCAGAAGCTGAGGATCTTTCAAGGTGTCCATAAAGGCTTTCTGCAGCACTCGCACGCGCTCTACGGGCACTTGTGGCGGAAGAGAATAGAGCCTCTGTTTGCCGTAAACGTCGCCGCCGATCCCGAGGAGTTTTTTCCCTTCTTCCGTTTTCGCATATTCGACAGCGAGCGGAACACCCTTCAGCTCGGGATGAGATTCCGACGTCGTCTGGAGCACAACATGAACGTGTTTCGCCCGGAGGGCGTTGGCCCAGGTCACCTTCGCCGATTGCCAACCAAAGGCGCAGGTGCCCTCAACTTCGCCAGATTCCGCTGCCGCCCTGATCTCGGCGGTACCCTTGTAGCCCTCGACGAGCTGAATGGGGAAATCCGTGGCGGCGGCCAAGAGCTTGGTATCATCGTCTCCGCTGGTGCCAGGGCCGATCGCCCCCAGCTTGATCGGTCTTTTAGCCTTCAACCACTCTGCTGCCGTCTTGATCCCGCTGCGATCGGTCAGTATGCAAACAAGGGAATCCGGCGTCGGCATTCCGAGCCAGTTAAATTTGCGCCCCTCGAATTGCACGGCGGGGTTTCCCAGTATTTGCTGCAAAAGCAGCCCGCCGGACCAATGGCCGATGTATGTTCCGTCGCGGCGAGCGCTATTGAAGATGTAATTCGCCGAGATCAGCATAGCTGCCCCAGGCATATTTTCGACGACGATGGTGGGTTTACCGGGGACGTACTGACCGAAATGGCGCGCGATAAGCCGCGTGTACGTGTCGTAGCCTCCACCGGCGGAACCGCCGACGACGAAGTGGATTATTTTGCCCTTGTAGAAATCCTCTACCGAGCTAGCCAGCGCCGAAGTGGGCAGAAAGACGGATATGAAAAAAGGGAGGAAAAATACGCCGAGTCCATGTGCCATGAGTCACCTCCTCAAATAATAACGCCATCCTGACCGGTTCGTTCGTGCAAGGTAACACACAAACCTATAACGCCATCCGGCTCGGGGCGTCAAGCATAAAGACCGAATCCGACAAATTGCACCCGATGTGTGGAGATACGCGTATGGCAGATGGCCTGGGCTAACGCCTGTTCAAGGGCTACCGAGAGGAATTATGAAATGCATTCACCCCTGGGACGTCATTGGAAAGACCCTTTAGCAATTGGGTTTGTGGGAAAATGCCCATGCGCCGCCGGATCGCGGCAACGGCTAGCCTCGCCCAGAAAATTCGGCTCGGCTTGACTCGAAATTGCGTTATCCGACAATGTCAGGCTCAAAGTAGTAAACTGGGGTGTACTGTGGTAGGTTTGTAGCGTCTTATCCTTCTTCTTTTCGGAGAGTCTTTTCAATCATAGAAACGATCATCTCCTAAAATCCATTACCGTCACCATTATTCAGAGAAGTGATCATGAAAAAGATACTTTATGGCGCAGCGATCACCATCATACTGGTTGTCATAGCAGCTTTCGCCGCCCTCTGGCTCATCGATTGGAATAGTTACCTTGCAAAGGCGGTACGCGAGGCAACCGGTCGAGAGCTACGGGTCGGCGGTACATCAAGCTTATCACTGGTTCCTAATATCCAGCTTAGCGCGACCGATGTGAGTTTATCCAACGCCCCGGGTGCTGCCAACCCGCACATGTTCCACGTCGGTTCTATCACAGCGAAAGTCAGGTTATGGCCCCTTCTAAGAAGACGCGTTTTCATTGACACTTTTGTCGTGATCGCACCATCAATTTTCCTGGAGGTTGACAAAGCGGGCGCGAAAAATTGGGTATTCAAGGAGCCAGCCGAGCCGCCGGTGAAAACGGCTGAAGAAGGAACCGGACTCCCGATTAACGATCTCCAGTTAGGTGATGTCAGGATCGACAACGGGCTCTTCTCCTATGTGGATGCCAGAAGCGGGCAAAAGATCGAGGCAGAAGATGTAAACTTAAGGATCTCATTGGCTAGCCTCGATAGCTTGCTTTCTTTAACGGGTCAAATGACACTGAATGGTAAACCGGTGAAAGCCGATATCTCGGTCAACTCGCCGAGCGGCGTCCTCTCCGGTGAACGATCGGCGGTAAAGTTGGAGCTTTCCTCCGCGCCCATGAGTACAAGCTACGAAGGAAGTCTGCAGGGTCAGCCGGTACCTGGACTTGATGGCGCGTTTAAACTTGACATTCCTTCTGTGGGTCAGCTGGCATCCTGGCTGAATAGACCGCTAAAGCAGCCGGATCCGGGGCCCTTGAAGATGCGCGCAACGTTTCTGGCGGACGGTGCAAGAGTTGCGCTGAAAGAAGCGCGGATTGAAGGCACAGCACTAGAGGCAAAGGCTTTCGGCAGCTTCGACGGTACGGGCGAAGTCAAGAAGATCATGTTCAATCTAGAGAGTGGTGTTTTGGACATTGATCGCTATCTGCCTCCGGTTCCGGATGGGGGAAGAAAGGCGCCAAGGCGAGATGGCAAAAAGCCCGATTCCAATGACCTCGTCGCATCGCTTTCGAACGATCCGTTGGACTTGAGTGGACTGCGACAGCTTGACGGAAATGTTGAGATAAAAATCGGCGGGGTCAAAGTGTCGGGTTTTGACGTCGGACAACTGGCTCTCACAACGAAGATGAATAACGGGGTGATGTCGACCGAATTGAGCCGGCTTGAACTTTACGACGGTATCGTTACAGGGAAATTCAAATTTGACAGTTCGGGTCAGACGCTGGCTATCGACTCGGCACTGACAGTAGATCGCGTTCAGGTTGGCAAGCTGGTCCGGGCAGCCACCAGGGCAAAACCCCCGCTGACCGGGGTTGCCTCTGGTGCTTTAATTGCGGCATCGCGGGGCTCCAGCCCGCGGGCTTTAGCCGAGAATCTAAGCGGTAAGTTGGACTTTAACCTTGGCGGAGTCGATGTCAAAGCTGCGTCGTCGGCTCCCATCTCGGAGGCCAAGGTCAACTTGGTTTTCCCAGGCCTGGAGAGTCCACCGACTCTCCAAGGCAGCGTGGTTTATAACAAGGAACTGATCAATCTCGACGTAACTCTGGACACGCTCAAGAAGATCCTCTCTCGCGAGCGATTTGCGGCGAAAATCGTTGTTTCGTCGAAACCCGTCAATGCACAGTATGTTGGGCATGTACAGCAGAAACCCGTACCCGGCCTGGACGGAAAGTTTAACCTCAATGTTCCCTCGGCAGCCCGGCTGGCGGCATGGCTCGGCGAACCCCTCTCTCAACCTGATCCAGGACCAATCCAGGCGCAAGCGACATTAACGGCCGATGGCGGAGAGGTCGCGCTGAAGGACGCTGTGATCGAAGGCAAGGCTTTAAAGGCCAAAGCCACAGGCAGCTTCCGGGGTAGCAAACCGGTTTCATTTCTGACCGCAAACGTGGACGTTGAGCGGATGGACCTCAACGCTTACTTGCCGCCGCCGAAGAAAAAGGATACAGGCGCCGACCAAAAAGCAGATGTCAATAAAGCCGGGGCGGATAAGCGTAAAGGTTGGAGCGAGGAGCCACTCAACCTGACTCTACTATCCGGCAAGAAAGCTGACGTTCAGCTCAAGGTCGCCTCCATCCGTTATCGAGACCTGGTTATTCAGCAAGGCCGCGTGACCACCGTGCTCGACCGCGGTGTTTTGAAGACCTCTATCGATGAATTAAAGTTAGCCGAGGGTGCCGTGGGCGCGACCCTGACCGTAGACGCTTCGGATCAATCCGCCGCTCTGGATTATACGGTCTCGGTTAAGGGCGTAGAGGCGAGACCCATACTCAAGGTTTTTGCGGGAACAGACCGTCTCAGCGGCACGACGGAATTTCAAACTAAGGGTCAAGCAAAGGGGCGCAGTCAGAAGGAGCTGGTGGGATCATTGAACGGCAACGGCCAGTTCAAGTTCCTAAACGGAGCCATTCACGGCATCAACCTGGCGGCAGCGCTTCGGCGCGCCAAAACACTAGGACTCGGAGGCAGTGAATCGGAGAAAACCGATTTTGCCGAACTCAGCGGAAGCTTTGTAATCAAAAACGGGGTCTTGGAAAATCGCGACCTTAAAATGCTTGCTCCGCTGGTTCGTCTTACGGGAGAGGGCCTTGTCCCGGTGCCGCCCCAGACGATTGACTATAAGGTCGAAGCGAAGCTTGTTGCTTCGCTCGAAGGTCAGGGTGGCCAGGATGCGCTGGCCGGCCTACCCATCCCCATAAGGATACAAGGCCCCTGGGACAAGATCGAATATAACGCGGATTGGAAGAGTGTTTTTAGCTTAGCCGCCAAGGATCCCGCTCGGTTGAAGAACATGCCCAAAGACATGCGCCAGATGAGCGAGAATCTAGGGGTCAAAATGCCGATTCCAAAAGTTCCCGGCATCGAAAAGCCTGGAGCCGTCCTCGAGAATATCCCCGGCCTTTCTAAAGACAAAGGTGTTCTAGAAAAGTCCAAGCCGGCGCCCGCCGGTGACGACCCGAAAAAGGAGAAAGGGCCAGCATCGACTCCCTTAGATTCGATCAAAGGTTTGTTCGGCAAGTAGAGACAAGAGGGTCAATAGTTCTTAATCGTTCAGCCTTCCGCGGATTGAACGCTGCAGTGCCTCATGGATTGGCGAGAATTTTATCCTGCAACTAGCGCCAAGCTTCGCGCGGTGCACTAACAATCCGCACCCTATCTCCGTCAAGACCACCGTAAAAATTCGGCAGGATTGAACTGTAACAGGCAACGGTCAAATCTTACGGGAATTGGTCGATAGAGAATTTAGTTGAATTACAGGGTTAAGGTTTTGGCTGACAGACGCGGTCCGCCGCAACTCCGTCAACCCACCGGTTCGGCGGTACTTGCTCTCAGATCAGGGCGCTTTCCCTCGGACAGCCCAAACCCCGGCAACAAGCTTAATGACACCGTTCGGCTCAGACGCCAGCCGCGACTCTAGGCGAGCCAAGGCCCGACCGCGGTTTCAGCCTTTTGGATCTGGCTGCCCTTAATATTTATTGGTGCGCTGTTTCACTGATAGAGTGAACCGCTGGTAGCTGCTCACGAGAGTTCTGATCGAGCTTAATCTCTTCACCATCCAAGCCAAGCTGCCTTGCCTGGTCATAGCAGGGGCGACAAACGACCATTTTGAGCATGACTTTGCCGTCCTCTACGCTTAAGACTCGATACATGCTACCAGTGACCACCTCGTCACAGTGGCGGCAATAAAACTCCATAAAGTTCCCTCTCTGCAGCATACATGCCAGAGAGCGATTGCCGACTAAGTGCCTGGAAGTGCCAAATATTGACCGTAGGTCCCCGGCAACTTTTCAATCATGCAAAACAATCGTCTTTTTCGTACTCCACGTCATGTCAAAGGGGACAACAAGTAGACCCGCAAGACCACGGAACCGTTCGGCACCGCCGTGAGAACAATACCGAAGTAATCCCAACGGTTTATCCTCGGCGGCCCAGGGATGGCACGTGGCAAAATGGCGCGTGGCACGTGGCGTATGGAAGAAAGGGCGCAGATGGCGTATGGGTGATGGCTCGTAGCGCGTGGCTCTTGGCGTGACGGCGAGCAGTCAACCAAAGTTGTAAAAAGGTGATTTCTTGCGGATTAAGCCAGCACGGCTGGAAAAATTGGTGGGCCGCTTTGTCTGGGCCTGTTGTAATACAGTACACGGACAAAAAGCGGACAGTGAGAAGCGCTTCGTGAATTGATTGACGAGGAATTGAGCTAAATCTTGCGTCAAGATGAGTGGCTGTTACCCACAAGAGCCCTCTCATTTTCACAGCTAGATTGTGTAGGAAGAAGGGCCTGATCTCGTGGCCGTGAGAGGGCTACCAGGCCACGGGGCTTTGCAGGCGTTCCCGGATTTCGGGTGAGTCTGCGGCGTATCGATAGACGCGAAACATGCTGTTGCCAGGGCCACGCCCCTCGTAGTCTGCGAAATACGGACAGACGTATTCCCACACGATCTCACCCGTCTGTGTGATTTCAAACGCGCGCCCCGTCTGCCCCTCACAGATCAGCGTATTCCCGTTGTCCAAGCGCTGGGCACCGCTGATGTTGGGGCTAAAAAAAGTCCAGATCGGAAATCCCTTGTATTGCCAAACCGTATTGCCGGTTTGCGGGTCCAGTTCGATCACGCGGGAGTAGGGGTTCTCCGTACCATGAATTCCATTGGCAAAGAAAAGAATGTTGCCGTTGGGCAACAACGTACAATCGTGTTGGTGCCCCCAGGTCACGTCCTGCTGTGACCAGCGTACCTTACGAGTCTCACGGTCGATCATCATGATGGCACTGAAACGCCGGAAACTCAGCATCACACCGCCGTCCGGAAGTGGAAAACAAGCATTCGCGTGCGCAAACTCGTCCCTGCCACAACAGTGACAGATCTCCCATCGATCCAAGTCTAGCTCCTGGTATGCGTGCCACTCCCAAACCGTTTCGCCGCTCAGTGACACTTCTCTGACATAGTCACCATAACTGACCCCGTCCCGTTCACTTCCAGGCTGGCCCCCTTTGATCTTCTTTGCGACCTCGGGCGGAATGGGCTCCCAACCAATGTAAATAGTGTTGCCGTTGGATCGCCTTCGGAAGTCGTGATGCTGGCAAGGGTCACGATACTCCCATACCACCTCACCCTCCCAGGTGTATTCACGAAGGAGGCCGCCTTTCCCCCGCCGCAAGGGTGGCCCTTCGTCTGTACGACCTGCCCAGAGCAGATTGCCGTTTTGCATGAGGTAGGCGTAGTTACCCGGACAGAGCGGGAACGACCACTGGTGCAATACTTCTCCACGCATCCCAATCAGATAGGCTGCCTTGGAAGATTGGGGCACGATAAGCGTGTAACCGGGTGTCGCCCTGGCACGATCGTAGGTGAGTACTCCGACGTCTCTGTAGCGCATCATTATCTCCTAAGGCGTTACTGCTGGTTATTGGATATCGGATAAATAGCGTTCAGCGATCAGCATAAAGTGCCTATCCGACGACTACCAGATAAGGTATTGACTTTTACACTCTATGTCATCTCAGGATTGAACTCGACGCACAAACATATCTCGCGGAATATCGTCGTCCGACGCCACAGATCCGACCTCAATGATGCGTAACCGCGGGCGCGAAACTCACCTAGTTAGGGTCGGCAAAACCAAACACATCACGCGTGAGTGTATTTTCGGCTATGATTGTCACAGGTAAAGATTCGACCCAATTCACTAGATGTGCGGTTCAACTCGGGTTCGCGTCCCCTTTTTTCCTCCCTTCATCCTTCAACAAGCGATACGGTCGTTATCCGTGACGCCAGCGTAGAGTTTCACTGAAGTACGGGTTTAAAAAGTAGAACGTTTCCTTTTCTTTCCTTAGGTGACCCCACCACCACTGATTGGAAGCTGTCGGGTCAGTGTTGATCGAATGTGAGCATTATGCCATTGTATTCTTCTGACTGGTAGTTTAACCCTCTGGGAGGTACGGAAATGGACGAAAAGCTGTCTCGAATTCTCGACCAATCAGTTCAACTGGAGCTTAACGTTGCCGCTCTCTATCTCGGCTTCTCTGAGTCCTTTCCCGAGGACAGGGAATTTTGGTCGCAGTTGGCCAAGGAGGAAGAGAATCATGCCGCTCTGCTGAGAGGCGGGAAGTTGGAGTCTTCGAATGAGGGACGTTTTCCCGCAGATATACTGACGACCAATCTCGACGCTCTCATCAAGGCGAACAAAGAGATAGAAGAGTTGGTAAAGGAACACAAACAGAAGCCCCCGTCGTCCAGAGCCTCCGCGTTGGAGATCGCTATCAAAGTGGAGGAATCAACGGGGGAATTAGATTTCAGTTGTTTCATGAGGCAAGAGAAGAACTCGCCCCTCCTGGAGCTCTTGGGCAGGGTAAACAGGGAGGACAGGGGACACTTGTTCAGAATTCGAAAGTACATGGAAGAAAAGGGCATCGGGATTCCGGACGCCGTGGGTCGGCTACAGGACATCGTAGGCTGATCGGCCACGGGACTACCGTTCCCCGCACGCCTGCCAAATGGAAAAACAAGAATCAATACGGGCTGCAAGATAGGGTCAGGCAAACCTTTTTGCTGTTTTCGGCCGTGCGAAAGGAA
>JBFJTQ010000007.1:0-14772 GCA_041625275.1 Binatia bacterium
CGGGCTCCTGTCCCACCTCTGTGGAGCCTGAAACTGTGCCGAGGGACTGTCAAGAGATTTTTGGGACACTACACTAGCTATCAGCAGTCAGCTATAAGTTTTCAGTTCTGAACAATGGTCGCTACTTCCCAAATGCTGATCGCTGATGGCTGATAGCTATTCCGTATTGCCCACGGCCACTTCTCTTAGCCCAGCGACGATGAAATGTCCATGCCCTCTTGCAATCGACAGGTTGGCGTCATAGATAGAACTCCGTGCCGCTCATTCTTAGTGCAAGAGACCTTGAGCCCCTGCTGGGCAACCCTGCCTCCATGGATAGCCTGCGGGAAACGATCGAAGAAGTACTTCGTGCCCAGCAGCGCGGCGCGATCGCCAGTCAAGGGGGATTTTCGCTGCCAATGGCGGACGGCAAGCGGAACTTCCGTGTGGTTACCGCGAGTCTCTCCGGCGCCGGCGAAGTTATGCGCATCAATCCGCAATTTTCTGGCGCCACGGGTACTCATTTTAATATTCTCTTCGACTCCGAGAGCGGCGACTTGCTCGCCATCATAGCGGGCGACGAGCTCAACATCTGGCGCACGGGAGCTCCAGCCGGAATCGCCGGACGCGCTCTGGCGCGCCGGGGCGCAAAAGGCCTTGGCCTTCTCGGCAGCGGACGCCAGGCGCGGGGTCAACTCCTCGCTGTCTACAGGGCGGTGCCATCATTAGAGAGAGTTCGGGTCTTTAGCCCGACAGCGGAGCATCGAACGACATTCGCCAGAAAGATGACCGATTGGCTAGGTATAGCGGTTGACGCCGCGGACAGTCCGCGGGCAGCGGTGGAGGGCGCCGATATCCTCAGCCTCGCGACCAACTCGCGCACCACCGTGCTCGACGCGGACTGGGTTTCCGCCGGCGCATTGATCAGTACGATCACCAGCGGCCAGCTTCCCGCGGAGCTTGTCGCCCGTTCACGAGTCATCGTCACCTGGAAAGAGGAAGTCCTGCAAGGTAAACCGGCGCGCGAGCCGTACGCATCCATGATTGCGGCCAAGCAATGGTCCGGGGATCAGATTGCCGGCGAACTCGGAGAAGTAATTCTCGGCAAGGTAGCGGGAAGGCAGAACGAAAACGAAATTATTATCTTCGAGTCGGTGGGTATGCCCGCGTGGGATGCCGCCAGCGCCGCCTGGGCCTATCGCTGGGCCATGGAGCACAAGGCCGGCACCTCTTTTTCGTTGGCGTAATCTTCACCAGACAAGGCTCACGCTTCAAGCCGCGCTTGCCATTTTTTTTACATCGCAAAGCAGGGCTTTGAACACGGGAAACCCCGAGATCGGATCGCGGTTCTCAGGGTCGGTTAAATAATTAGCGTTGGCCTGTCGCCATGCTTCGGCTTGTATCGGGCTGCCGCCACCAACGTTCACTTCTACAACCCCCGGTTGCACCGCGTCGGTCACTTTCGCCGTGAAGGAGACTCTTCCGCGCGGCGACTCAACCCAGACGCGCTCGCCTTTTTTGATCCCGCGCAATTCCGCATCCCGCAGGTGAATCAACACCAAGGGCTCCGGTTGGAGCTTCAGCAGACCCGGGATATTGAGGTGCTGCGAGCGGTACGTCGATTGAATCCTCGCCCCTGTGTTGAGCACAAGCGGGAACCGCCTCGCCAACTCCTGGCTGGCCAAGGGTCCTTCGGATGGTTCCACGTACTTGGGCATCGGCTCGTAGCCATGCTGCGCCAACAGGGTCGAGAGAATCTCGACCTTGCCCGTGGGCGTCTCAAACCCAGGCTGTCCATCGCCCCGAAGCCGTCCGGTTTCATACTTGCGGTAGGTAGCAGGCTCGCGGAATGAAACTCCTTCCGGATGTTGCCGCAACTTTTCTAGCCCCACTGGGTGATCCTTCAGGGCAAACTCTACGAGCGCTTCTTCGTCTATGGGGAAAATCTGCCCATAGCCCAGGCGATCTGCGAGCGCCGCAAAGATATCGTAGTTGCTGCGCGCTTCTCCCAGAGGAGGGATGACGCGGGTACGCAGTTGCACGTAGCCGGCAGAACGATGGTAGCTGTAGTTCTCGAAGTAGGTCGTCGCCGGCAGGATGAAATCGGCATACATGGAGTCAGCGGTTGGAAACCGATCGATGCACACGAGTAGGTCCAATCGCTCCAGGCAGCGCCTCCGCAGCTCAGGATTGGGATATCCGGTGAGAATCGACGCGCCGGCGATGATCAGCGCTTTGATCGGGTAGGGATCGCCGTTCAGTATGGCCCGAGGCGCTTCCATGAACTGCGCCGACTTGGTGAGATCGCAGAAAAGCGGGTAGCGATCGTAGCCAATGGGCTTGGGTCCCGCGGGAGGATCGAGGTTGGTACGGTTATAGGGGGATTTTCCCTTGGCCCGCAGCACTAGCCCGCCGGGGACATCGAGATTTCCCGTCATGGCAAACAAAATCAGAACGGCGCGCAGGCTTTGCACGCCGCAGTTGGAGTACTCCAGGCCGGTATAGGTGTTGAAGGTTGCATGCTTGGCCGCAGCGATGGCCTGGGCCGTCTCGACCACGACAGCAGCCGGCACATGGGTTATGCGCTCCACTTCTTGCGGTGTGAAAAATTGTGCATATGCCTCAAGCTCCGCAAACCCGTGCATCCACTTTTCCACAAACTCACGATCGTAAAGCCCCTCGTTGATGATAATCCGCATCATTCCCAGGGCAAGGGCGAGATCCGTGCCGGGACGAATCGCGATCCACTGGTCCGCCTTCGTCGCAATTTCGCTGCACATATGATCGATGGCAATCACCCTTGCGCCGCGCTTCTTGGCTGCCAGGATTTTTCTCATTGCCGTGGGCGGCGAATCCGTAGCAGGATTCGCTCCCCAAACCAAGATGAGCTTGGCGTTGGCGTAGTCGGGAGAGGTCGCTCGCATGGGCAACCCGAGCGTTGTGATGGGTGCCATGAGTTGATAAGTCACGGCGCACAGGGAGCCGCAGCCGCAATTATTAGGGGAGCCGAAAGGAAAGATCAGGCTCTTGGAGCTGTTCATCTCCACGCCGCGCGGGGCGAAAGCATCGATGAGAGACGCCTCGAAGAGACCGCGGCCGATATAGGTCATGACCGCTTCGCCTCCCGTCGTGCGCTTGATGTCTAACAACCTCTCGGCAATGCCGTCCAGCGCCTCATCCCAATTTACCCGTTCAAAACGCCCCTCTCCTTTAGCGCCTTTGCGCCGTAAGGGATGGAGGACACGGTCGGGCGAGTAGACAATCTCCTTCGCATGGACGCCACGCACGCAGAGGATGCCAAGAGGATGGTCCCTAAGTGGCACCAGGCGATTGATCCGGCCGTCCACCAGCTCGACATCGACGCCGCAGCCGCCGGGACAGATGCCGCAAATGCTTGTCACGACCCCGCGCGCGCCCTGGCCCTCTCGCTGCTCATTGCTTTCCTTCGTGCGAACGGAAGCCTCCATCACCGACCTCCTTTCGGGTTCTAAGGAACGTTTAAGCCGTTTGAATGGTTCAAAGCGTTCAATTCGTCGAAGACGCTCACTAACTAAATTTACCCTGCCCCCGTTTTGTGGAACTATAGCCGGAGCAGTGTTCCGTGTCTATCTTAAGGCGCGCTGGGACACGAAACAGTATCCCATGGCGAATAGGATTAAAGAAAATGAAGGGATGAAAGCGGAAATAGCTGTGAGGCCGCATCAGGGAAAGTGCTCGTGAAAGGCGCTGGATTCAATAGATCGCGGATCGGCGCGGAGACAAATACGCGCGAGCGGTTGACAGATACCTCCCTGATTCGGTAGCGTTGCAAGCCTTAGCCCGTCCGATCCGCATCGCTGCGAAATTTGTTCGGCACCGGGGGAGGATCGTATTATGCTACCTGATTTTGAGCTCTTCGAGCCGCGAAACCTCCAAGAAGCGATAACCATACTCGGCGAACTCGGAGGCAGGGCGCGCCCTTTGGCGGGCGGCACCGACCTCTTTGTGGAGATGCGCGAGGGGCGCACGAGGCCCGAATATCTGGTGGATATCAAGGGCCTGGAAGAGCTCAAGGGGGTCACGGTTTCCGAGGACGGCCAGGTTGTCATCGGCGCCCTGACCTCGCTGCGCACGCTTGAGCGCTCCGCTCTTATCCGCGAAAGACTGCCCATTTTATATGATGCGGTGAGCCAGATGGGCTCGGTGCAAATTCGCAGTCGCGGCACCATCGGCGGCAATCTATGCAATGCCCATGCGTCTGCCGACGGCACGGCCGCAATGATGGCCTTGGGCGCGCGCTTGCGCCTGCAGGGGCCGCAGGGCCACCGGGAAATTGCCATTGAGGATTTCTTTTCAGGCACCCACAAGACGGTCTTGAATGGCGGCGAAGTTCTTACCCATATCCATTTATCCACCGGCGTCTCCGGATGCGGCGGAGCATATTCCAAATACACCGTACGGAAGGCCATGGACGCCGCCCTCGTCGGGGTCGGCGTGTTTCTGCAGACAGAGCAAAACGGCGCCGTCTGCCGCGTTGCCCGTATCGCCCTGTCAAGCACCGGCCCCAGGCCCGAGCGCGCCATGCGCGCCGAGGAAACGCTCGTAGGAGAGCGCCTGGGAGATGAGCTATTCGAGCGCGCCGGCGAAGCGGCGGCCGCCGAAGCACATGTCGGCAGCAACTGGCGGGCACCGGAAGACTATTCGCGCCATCTGATCCAGGTTTTGCTGCCGGACGTGGCGCGGCAAGCCTGGAAAAGAGCCGGCAACCAAGGGAGGGAAGGTTCTTGAAAGAGAGAAGCGTAACGCTGAGGGTCAATGGGGAACTGCACGTCTTTAATCATGTGCCCGTGCGCAAGACCCTGGTGCAGCTTCTCCGCGACGATGCCGGTCTGACGGGTACCAAGGAGGGCTGCGGTGAAGGGGACTGCGGGGCCTGCACCGTACTGCTCGACGGCGAGCCGGTCAACTCTTGCCTGGTTCTCGCGTCGGAAGCCGACGGCAAAGAAGTGCTGACGGTGGAGGGCCTCAGTCGCGAGTGGGAGCTCCATCCATTACAACAGACTTTTGTCGAGGAGGGCGCCGTACAGTGTGGCTACTGCATACCTGGAATGTTGCTCGCCGCCAAGGCGCTGCTCGACGAAAACCCATCGCCGACCGAAGCCGAGATTCGCGGCGCGATTGCGGGAAATTTGTGTCGCTGCACCGGCTATGTTCGGATCGTCCTGGCGATACAGCGCGCAGTGGCGAGCATGTCGCGGCCCCGCTGACGGGGACGGTAGCCCCTGTCTGTTCACAGGGAGAGTGACCGAGGACAAAGGACCCATGACCGCGGTCTGCCGTCAGCCGTCGCCGGTCGCAGAAAGATAACGCTTGGCGTTGCGGTCTCTTTAAAATTGACCGGCAGTGCTAGGAAGAGAAAGAGGAATCAAATGGAAGCGTTGGTAGGAGAAGGCGTCACCAGGGTGGACGCCCTGGAGAAGGTTTCAGGCGCTGCGGTATTCGGTCCGGACGTGAAACTAGTCGGCATGCTCTACGGCAAGACACTTCGCAGCCCTCATGCCCATGCGCGCATCGTCTCGATCAACCTGGAGGAGGCGCGAAAGCTGCCGGGCGTCAGGGCGATCGTAACCGGCGCCGACTTGTCCGGCGTGCTTGGCGGCGAGGCCGTGAAAGACATGCCCTTTCTGGCCCAGGGGAAGGTGCGCTACATGGGCGAGCCCGTGGCGGCCGTGGCCGCGGAAGACGAGGCTACGGCCCTCAAGGCGATCGATTTGATCGACGTCGTTTACGATGAGCTGCCAGTGGCCGCCGACGCGTTGGCCGCGCTTGAGAAAGGCGCTCCCCTAATCCACGAGGGGCTTGAGAATTACGCGCGCATCGGCGTGATCAAACCGGTCCCAAAGAGCAATGTCATTACCGTCAACGAATACAGCAAAGGGGATGTCGAGCAGGGCTTCCGGGAGTCGGACGAAATTTTCGAGGACGAGTTCAGCAGCCAAACGGTGCACCATGCCCCCCTGGAGCCTCACAGTGCCGTCGCCCAGGTTGATGTCAACGGCAGAATCGTAGTGTGGGCTCCCAACGATTCGCCCCATCGACTGCGCAAAGACTTGGCCGATGCTCTGCATATGCGTCTCGATCGCGTTCGGGTCATCAGCACGTATGTCGGCGGGGGATTCGGGGGAAAGGGGGGCCTGAAGGCAGAGCCCATCGCCGTCGCCTTAGCCATGAAGACGAATCACCGCCCGGTCAAGGTGGTGTTCACCCGCGAGGAGGTCTTTCAGGCCACTCTCGTGCGCCACGCCACGGTTGTCCGCATCAAGACAGGGGTCAAGCACGACGGGACGCTGATGGCTCGGGATGTAAAGATTATCTGGGATACCGGGGCATATGCGGAGAAGGGCCCCACGGTCTGCAGCCAGGCAACGGCTGCCGCAGCGGGGCCGTATCGCGTGGCGCATGTTCATCTCGTAGGGCACTGCGTCTACACGAACAAGGCGGTTGCAGGAGCTTATCGTGGCTACGGCACGCCGCAGTTGGCCTGGGCCTGCGAATCTCAGATGGACACCATTGCAAAGAAGCTGGGTCTCGATCCTCTTGAACTGCGCCTGCGCAACGTGCTGCGGGAAGGGGATGTAAATCCCGTGGGTCATCCCGTGCACAGCGTCGGGGTGGAAGACTGCCTTAAGCAGGTAGCTCAGGCGATCGGCTGGCAGGAACGGCGGCGGCAGCCGAGAGTGACGGAGAAAGGCCGCTATGTGGGCTTCGGAGTTGCCTGCGGCACCAAAAACACGAAGACGCCATCCGGTTCGGAAGCGGCGCTGTACTTGAGCCAGGATGGAAGCCTCACCATTGTGACTGCAAGCGTCGAAGTTGGCCAGGGGGTGCGCACCATTCTCGCCCAAATAGCTTGCGGCGTGCTCGGGCTTCCAATGGAGAACGTGAGCTTCTCGCAGCCGGACACGGACAGCACTCCCTTCGACGCGTCGACGACATCGAGCCGCACGACCTTTCATATGGGCAACGCCGTCAAGATCGCGGCCGAAGACCTCAAGCAGCAGCTTGCGCAGCTCGCCGCCGCTCTTTTCGGCTGCGATGTGAATCAAGTCGTAGTCGATGGCGGCAAGGCCTGGTTGGCCAAGGAACCCGAGCGCTCCTTGACGTATCCGGAATTGCTCCAGAAGCAGTACGGCGCGGGCGCTTCCATGATGGGACGGGGCTTTTATTACCCCAAGTCGGAGCAGGGCAAGGCTTTCCACGGTTCGCCCAGCTTGTTCTGGATGTATGGAGCTCATGCCGTGCAGGTAGAGGTCGATCCGAAAACCGGACGCGTTGAAGTCACGCGGCTGGCGGCAGCCGCGGACACCGGCCGGCCCATCAACCCGATCAACTGCCTGCAACAAATCGAGGGCGGCGCGCTGCATGCCATAGGGACAACTCTGATGGAAGAGTTGATCGTCGACAACCAGGGGCACATGGTAAATCCCAATTTTCATGATTACCGCATCCCCACCGCCATGGATGCGCCGGAGATCTTGGCCTCATTCGCGGAGGCGCCTCACAGAGAGGGTCCCTTCGGAGCGAAAGGAATGGCCGAGATCGTGACGACCTCGGTGCTCCCCGCAATCGGCAACGCCATCGAAGACGCCGTCGGGGTGCGGATCCGGGATCTCCCCATCAGGTCAGACAAAGTCTGGCGCGCTTTGAAAGAATCGGGCGCCGCAACGAAGCGCAAGTGAGCGGTCGGGACGCTGCTGCCGCCGACGCTAAATCTTTGCTGCAGAAATACTCCGGGGAAACTGAGCCTGCCTGTCGTTGCGTCCAAGATCTGCTTTGCTAGCAGAAATTACTTGTACGTCCCCGGAACGATTCCCCGCCGGTCACAGATTCTTCTTCAATTGTAGTGAAGTCAGCAGCGGAACAAAACTCAGGCCAAGGGCAAACAGAAAAGTTACGTTGATCGATGCGACAAAAACTTGTGGATCGCCGAGGTTAGCCGCAGTCGCTGAGACCCCAGAAAAATAACGGGACGCCAGGGCAAGAGATATGCCGGTGAGCGAGATGCCGAGCATTTGTCCCAGTCCAAACATCCCATTGATGATACCGATCCCCGTCCCCCAATGCTCTTTAGGAAGTGAACCGATCATGGAAGCCTGCGACGGCGTGCTGAAAAAAGCCGATCCGATACCCGTAAGACCGAGCATCAGAGTCGGCAGGATCCAATGGGAGTCCACCCGCAAGTTTCCGCCGATTAGATAGGCGACCATCAAGATCGCCACGCCGATCCTCAAAAGGAACGGCGCACCCATACGATCGGTCAACGCGCCGCTCACGGGCGAAAGCACCATGGTGAGGAGCGACGGCACGAGAAAGATCGCTCCCATGTACGTCGGCGAGAGCTTGAGCACGTCCTGGAGATAGAAAGGCGCGATAAAGGTCGTAAGCCCTTGCGTAATGCACATAATCACGAGGCCAATGGAAGCGACGCGAAAAACGCGCACGGCGAACAAAGAAAGATCGATGATCGGGCTGTGAATCCTTTTCTCGCGGGCAACGAAAGCCCAGAGTCCACCGGCAAATCCCAGGGCAAGCAGGACGCGGCTGCCCGCGCCCAAAACGTCGGCGATCTTTTGATCCATGAGCATCGTGACCAGGACCGTCAACCCGAGGAATAGCAGCGCTCCCCAGTAATCAACCGGCTGGCGCCGCCCCGGCGAAGGCGCAGCCGAGCGGCCGGTTGTCATGCAAAGCGCCATTCCAACCACGCTCGGAAGAAACAACAAGAAGAAAATGCCGCGCCAGTGAATCAGGTCGATAATGAGACCGCCGATCGGCGGGCCGATGAAAAAGCCAAACTGGTGTGACATGGTCATCAATCCCTGGGCCTTTCCTTCCGAACCCGCAGGCATAGCTCTGAAGGCGAGGGCGCGGCCGGAGGACTGAATCATGGCGCCACCGACGCCTTGCACGAACCGAAACAGAATCAGTTGCAAAACGTTTTGCGAGAGCCCGCAGAGAAGCGAGCCCGCGGCCATGAAGCCCATGCCGGCGCCGAACATTCTCCGGTGGCCATAAATATCTCCAAGGCGGCCGCAGACGACGCCGAGACCGATCCCGGCCATCTGATACACGATCAGCGCCCAGGAGATGCCGAACATGTCCGTGCCCAAGGCCGCCGCCAGGGTTGGTACCGAGATCATGAACACGCGGGTCGAAATTCCCGCGATGGAAACGCCAATGACGGAATTGATGAGGGTAAGCCTGCGAACCCTCTCGCTGAGCTTAAGTTGATCCTGCGAATTCAAGGCTGCGAAACTTTCCCTTCCAAAGACTCTAACGTGAAAATCTAAATCTCGGGCTTGGGTGAGCCGGTGCGGTTGATCTCAATCGCCAATCCAACACAGAGAGTTGCGGAACGATTGCAACTCGCCGAGGGCATCTATACTACCGGCTTTGGCCTTGGTTTTGTAGTTGTTCCGGGGTTCCTGTGAAGAAATATTCACCACTTCAAGCGCGATTTTTATTCCGCCGCGGGTTGACTCTAAGCAAATGACATCACTAGTGTAGAGGTATTACTGCTACCGCTTCATCTGGATCCTCGCACAGAATTCCGCAATGACAGGTGTCGTGGATTGAACTGATGAATATGGAGGAGGTTTCTTTATGAAGAAGCGAGCCTATTATCTTTTGTTGACGGCCATTGTCGGGAGCGCATTCGTCGCCGCGTCAGCCCTTCCAACTCTTGCCCAGGCCCCGAAAGACCTGGCCAAACATTTCAACAGCAAGCCCGTGACGGTCATCGTCGGTTCGTCACCAGGGGGAGGCTACGACACATTCGCCCGCATTGTCGCCCGTTTTGCAGGAAAGCACCTCCCAGGGAATCCGAAATTCATAGTGCAAAATATTCCCGGCGGCGGACAACTGCGCGGGCTCCGTGCGGCCATGAGATCGCGCCCCGACGGATTGACGATCGGTTTGCTACATCCCCGTTTCGTGCAGCGAGAGCTCGCCGGCATAGACGTCCCCGATTTCGACCTGAAAACCGTTCGCGTGCTGGGCAGCCCGAGTGCCACTCCGGTGCCGCGCATCTGGTGCGTGCGGCGCAGTGTCGCCACCACGTGGGAAGATATCAAGAAATTAGGCAGGCCTGTTACCAACGGAGGCAATGCGCCCGGCGCGTCCTTCGGACTTGGCCCGGCATTCGTGGAGGCTGTCGGCGGGCCGATCAAGATGGTCTACGGCTACGGCGGCACGTCGGAAATTATGGCGGGATTCGACCGCGGCGAAACAGAGGCCACGGACCGTTGCAGCGACGAACACGTCCCTCGATTGTTCCCTGGCTGGATCAAAGATAAAGTCCTTGCGCCGATTTTTTGGTGGGAGAAGGAACCCTCCAAAGACTGGTTGGGACAGCTTGGAGTCAGCAACCTTCAGCACATCCACGATGTGGTCAAACCCACCGAGGACCAGAAAAATGTTTTCGATATCGCCAATCGACTCGTTTATTTTACGCGCATTTTTGTCACCCCTCCGGGAGTGCCTGACAATGTTTACGAGGCCTGGCGCAAGGCCTTCGAACAGACAACCCGCGACCCGGGTTTTCTCAAAGCCGCTGAGACGGCAGGGTTGGAGGTCGGTCTGGGCACTGCCGAAGATTTTAGAAAATCCATTGAAGCCTTCGACAAGCTGACTCCGGCGGGAAGAAAACTGCTAAAGGATCTGATCACCGAAGGATAGTCTGCGGCTGCAGCGGCCCTAAGAATCACGGGATCTTGTAAGGCTTTTCGCAAGCATGCCGCCTGCAGCTCGGGTGAGGACGAGAGATGCTTGAAGCGTCCATTAGCGCCGCCGAGCGGCTTTTTTCGCCGGGCCCGCTTCTTGTCATGCTCATCATGCTCCCGATCTCGCTGATTTCGGGCATGATGCCAGGGGGAAACCTGCCGATCGCCGTGATTGTGCTCGGCTTCGCAGGCTACCTCGACCCTTGGATCACCGTCACCGCCGTCGTCTTTTTTCTCGCGGCAAGCGATATCACCGAGCCTGTCCCGTCTATTCTCATGGGTATCCCCGGCGCCCGCTCGGCCCAGGCGACGATTCTTGACGGCTACCCGATGGCGCAAAAGGGGCTCGCCGGGGTGGCCCTCGGCGCCAGTTACATGTGCACTCTGGTAGGCGGGGTGATCGGGGCGATCGCGTTGCTCTTGGCCCTGCCGATTTCCCGCCAGCTGCTCAAAATGTTCAGCTCCGCGGAATTTTTTCTGCTCTCGCTGCTGGGCCTGCTCTGCGTCGCCATCGTCAGCGCCGGCGCATTCGTCAAAGGCGTGCTGACGGCAGCCTTCGGGCTGGCTATAGCGATGATCGGTTTTTCCCCGATCACGGGACTCGTCCGGGCCGACATGGGAATCGAGTATCTCTGGGACGGCGTCCCATTGGTGCCCATCGTGGTCGGCCTCTTTGCTTTGCCTGAGGCCATTGATCTAGTCGTCGCCGACACCCCCATCGCGCAACAGCGATTGGACACCATGCTCAAAGAGGCCAACCGCGACGTTTACCGCGGCATGCGCGAAGCCTTACGCCATAAATGGCTTCTGATTCGCTCTTCCCTCATCGGCACTTTCGTCGGCATGATGCCCGGTGTGGGCTCATCCGCTGCCCACTGGATTGCCTATGCGCAGGCGCGCCACACGGAAAAAGGCGCGCTGGAAACCTTTGGCAAGGGCGACGTTCGCGGCGTCATCGCCGCCGACTCCGCCAATAATTCCGTTGACGGCGGCGTTCTGATACCGACAGTGGTGTTCGGCATCCCTGGCAGCGGCGGCATGGCCATTCTGCTAGCGATCCTGGTCCTATCCGGTGTGCAGCCCGGGCCGGCGATGCTAACACGCCACCTGGACCTTACGATCAGTCTTGTTTATATTGTCGCATTCGCAAACATCATCGTCGTGCCTATTATGCTCTTCGCCGCGCCGATGATTACGAGAATCGCCGCGGTGCCGCCAAACGTGCTGGCGCCGGTCGTGATCGGTATCGTTACCCTGGCCGCGTACCAGGCAACCTATTCCATGGAAGATCTCTTATTGGTGCTGGGGTTCGCCGTGCTCGGCATTTTTATGAAGCGCTATGGCTGGCCGCGCCCGCCCATCCTCATTGCGGTCGTACTGGCCGAAATCGTCGAAAAGTTTCTCTGGATCTCGGTCAATACTTACGGCTTCTCCATGTTTGCCCGCCCCCAGTTTTTGGCCATCATCGCCATCATGGCCCTGGTCATGATCGTGAGCCTGCGGCTCCAATCGGGGGCACAGAAAGCGCTGTACGAAGCCGCCAGCGCGAAACCGTAGGCGAGAAAGTTTGATCGAGAAAACGTGGACGCCTCTACGACTAAAGAAAATACGAAGAGCGCATCTGCGCTGGAAAGCCGGCGAATGCGCCGTTGGCTCTCACTCGAAATCGCCGGAGAATTTGTACTGCTGGCTCTGGTGGGGGGCTTTTTCGTCTATCTTTTTATTGAATCGCTCTACTGGCCTCTCGGCTCGGCGCTGATGCCATGGATCGCGCTCGCCATTGGTGCTCCCTTCTGGCTCTGGCGAGTGGCCGTATTGTTCTTTCAGTGGAAACAATCATCCGGTCAAATCATGGATATCGGCTTCCGGATCGGCGACGATCCCGAGGGCCAGCGCGGGCGCTTCATCCGAATTTGCTGCTACATCGCCGGTCTCTATTTTGCTATCTGGCTAGTGGGCTTTCACATCGCGCTCCCCGCAGGCCTCCTTCTCTACGTGCGCTTTTACGGCAAGATCTCGTGGGTTGGGTCGATTGTGCTGGCTTTGTTCTTCGTTGCCTTGATCGTCGGCGTCTATGATCGCCTGTTAAACTCAAGTTGGCACGAGCCGCCGCTTCTCCAGTGGATCTATTCCTTCCTGCCTGAATCACAGTGACAGGACTTCGGTTGCCCCTTAACCCGACCGCCCCCTTATTTTCCCAGCAATTTTTTCATTCGCTCAACGATCTCGGCGGGCTGTTTGACGGCATCCTTGGCGATGGCTTCGATTTCCTCTCCGGTCGACGGATCCGGGTCCAATTTCATTTTATTGGCTTCAGCGACAAGCTCCGGATTGTTCATCGCTTTGCTGAATGCGTCGCGCAGGGACTTCAAAAGGGCCGGGGGAAGCCCTGGGGGAGCCAGATACGGCCGGCCAATGAGGCCGGAGGCTAATATCACGTTTACGAGGCGCCGGTCCGCATCAGGCGTCTTGTGCGCATCCATGAGCTCGTAGATCGTGGGCACATCGGCCAGGCGTGGATCGCGGGTACGGCTGGTTTGCGCAAGAACGCGCACCAATCCTTTTTTGCGCCATGTGTGAAAGGGCTCACGGGAGAAAAACGTTGGGATGCTAAGAGCGCGGCATTGCACTTCTCCTCTTTCAAGCGCGAGATCCTGCTCGCTGCCACCCTGATATCCCGAGACGAGTTGGAATTTCAGCCCCAGGGTTTCTTCAAAAAGTCGGGGAACAAAATGGCCGCTCGTTCCCGTCCCGGTAGTGGAGCACTTGGGAGGCTCCGCAGCTTTACGAACATCCTCCAACGTTTTGTAGCCGGTATCGGCGCGCATATAGAACAACCACTTGGTTTTTTCCGTCGAACCGAGCCAACTAAATTTGGCCCAATCAAACTGGATCTCTTTGCGTCCGACTAATTGGTCCAAATAAAGGGACCCGCTGGTCGCGCCGATGGTCAATCCATCCGGCTTCGCCACGTTGTATATGTAGTTCGCCGCAATCATAGAGCTTGCCCCGGGCATGTTTTGAACGATGATGTCGGGATTCCCCTCAAGCTCCCTGCCTATGTGACGGCCCACCAGGCGCGCCCAGACGTCGAAGCCATCGCCTGCCAGATAGCCGACGATAATTTTAACGGTCTTGCCCTGGTAGTGAGGGGCCTGCGCTCTCAAGGGAGAGCCCGATACGAGGAAGAACAATACGAGAGCAACGGCGGTGAGTAGCCTTTTCTCCATGGGACTAACCTCCTGCTTCGATGTCGGAGCAGAAATTAATCGATCGGGACAAGGCGTGTCAACACCTTTCAGCACCGGTCTAAAAACGGAATTGAGAAAACCGGTTCGGGCGTACCGTTACAGCCATTGATAAATTCTCCGCCGGTTTTCTTTTTGTCCGCCGTTCGGCGGGCCCTGGCTGGCGTTCGCGCAGAAGTTTGAGGAAGTCCAGGGCGTTCTTCGATAAAGATTTGTCTTTACGGTAGACGAGAAAGCTCTGTCCGCTGAAATTTTTCAACGGCAGTTTCACCGTCTTGAATTCACCTCTTCTGATCTCATCCTCGATGGTTTCCTTGAGCAAGATTCCGACGCCCATTCTGCGTTTGACGACCGCTTTCACCGCAGCGGGCTCTTCACAGCGCATGGCGATCTTCGGGGCAAGGCCCATCTTTTTCGCCTCCTCAAGAAGCTCCTCGGTCATACTCCGGCCTTTCCATCCCCTTCTGATGATGAGGGGAACTTGCTCGAATTCTTCCACGGTGAGTTGGTGGCGGCCTGCCAATGGGTGGTTGCTCGCGACGAAGGCCATCAACGGCTCCCGGCGGTAGGGCTCCATGACGAGAGAGGAATTTGAGGGAGCGTTGGTAACCACGGCAAGGTCAACGTCCGTGCTCAATATCAGCCGTTCTATGGTGAATCGATCCCCGGTTCGAAGGTTGACGTGAACACGAGGGTGTGTGCGCCGGAACCGATCCACCACGGAAGGCAGCAATTCAACCGACGGGCTATAACTTGCGCCCACCGTGAGAGTTTCGACGTCAGAG
>JBFJTQ010000008.1:0-13299 GCA_041625275.1 Binatia bacterium
GATGGTGGTATTTACGGGCGAATCAGTTGGATTCGGCGAAGAAGAGGGTCCGGATGTGGGTGCGCAGTGGCTCGGCCATCTGGCCGATCTCGGCGGTCCGGCCAGGCTCGTCGATCGCTGCGTCAAATGGAGCTTCGGCGTCAACTCCAGAGCGCTGCTGCCGGCAACCATCCAGCGCGCATGCCAGCTCGCCCTCGCCTCCCCGCGGGGCCCGGTCTTTGTCTCTCTCCCCATGGAGTATCTGTTCGCCACGATGACGAAAAATGCGCCGGCGGAGAATGCCCCCGCTCCGGCACCCATGGCAGACGTGGAGGCCATTGAGCAATTGGCAGCCATGCTTGCCGCTGCGAGGAACCCTGTCTTAGTCTCTGAAGAGGCTGGGTGCAGTACAGCCGTCGTCGAAGCCCTTGTGGAGCTGGTCGAATTGCTAGGCGCCGGTGTCGTTGAGGGTCGCGCCGCGACTTTTCTTAACTTCCCGCGCAACCATCCGCTTCATGGCGGCTTTGATCCCCAGGATTACCTGCAGGAGGCCGACTTGATACTCCTACTGGGAGTCATCACGCCCTGGCACCCGACATCGCGCAAGCTTGGCCCCGGAACGAAGTTGGTCGTCATGGGTGAAAACCCGCTTAGATCTGAACTTCCCTACTGGGGGTACCCCGTCGACCTGGTTCTAAGCGGCGAACTTGAAAGCTCCGTGGGGCACCTCCTAGCCAGCGTCAAGAAACGCGTCTCCAAGGGAAATGCTGAACGCGCCCAACGCGCGGAGATCTGGCGTGCCCGCTTCGAAGAAAGGAAACGACTGTGGCGGGAAGCGGCATTGATGCGCGGGGACAAGAAGCCCATTGATACGCGCTGGGCCGTCTACGAGCTCGGTCAGGTTCTCCCCCCGGACGCCATTGTCGTAGAGGAAACCATTACCCACAGACTTTCGATCCATCGTTACCTTGACACGTTAACGCCAGGGTCCTTCTTCGCTGGCTGTATCGGCGGACTGGGCACGGGTTTGGCGACCGCTCTGGGAGTGAAGGCGGCCACGCCTAAACGGCCCGTCATCTGCTTGATCGGTGACGGATCATTTAATTACGACCCTGCGCTGGCTGCCCTGGGCGCCTGCCAGGAACACCACATGCCGATTCTGATTATTCTCTTCAACAACTACGGCTATCTGTCACAGAAAGCAGGCATGCCGCGGTTTTTCCCGGACGGTTTCGCAGTCCGGGATAATAATTTTGTCGGAGTTACCATTACTCCGAGTCCGGACTATGCGCTGATCGCGCGCGCCTTTGAGGGGTACGGCGAGAAGGTAGAGGAACCGGGTGAAATCCGCGGCGCCGTGCAACGCGGACTCAAGGCAGTGGCCTCAGGCCAGTTAGCGCTCATCGACATCCGACTCGCATCCGTCCTGGAGACGACCGAGCCGCCGGACAGAGCCAACTAGCGCCAAGCCAGCCTTGTGCGGTTCCGTGAGGGAATGGTGAACGGCGCTTGTACTTCCTTAGGAGTCCTTTACAGCAGAGCTCTGCACAACATGGATTCCGCAGTTGTGGATACGGAGCGTGCCGAGCTTGGAGTGGTAAAGACGGCCCTCCGGGATCTCAAATTGCAGATTGCAAATGGTGAATCTGAAATATGTGATCTGCAATTCCTCGCAGAGCGAGGGCTAGGCCTATTATCTTCGTGACGAAAGGCATGTCGTGAGCTCAGTCGAACCGGTCACGCCAGGCGTCTTAGAAAACTTTCTACTGCGGACTTCGGGCACAAATGTGTAGGGAAAGTGGCCGTGAATCACGGATCATGCAGGCGGGCACGAAACCTTCGAGGCTCGCGCGGGCTTCGATGACACAAGCGATCGGGGCTAAAAGTCATATTGAAATTGCCCTCTGCGTGTGCGAACCTTAATTTCCTCATGACGGAACAGGCACGAAACCTTTTGCGCGATTTACCCTCGATCGATCGCCTGCTGAAAACCACGCGGTGCGAGCTGCTGCTCAAGCGCTACAACCGTGACTATGTCATCGAAAAGTGCCGCCAGCTTCTCGATGAACTGCGCGCGGACTTCCGCCGCGGAAAAAGCCTGTCAGCGAACGACCTGAACGAAGAGAGGATACTTGGTCGCGTGGAGCAACAGATGATCGCCGAAGGTCGCGCTGGACTGGTTCGCGTCGTCAACGCCACGGGAACCATCCTGCACACCAATCTTGGGCGCGCCTTGCTTCCGCAGGAGGCGATCGAAGCAATGGCCGACGTTGCCAAGTATCCGGTTAATTTGGAGTATGATCTCGCAGCCGGTAAACGCGGGAGGCGTGAGGAAGTTATCGAGAAGATTCTTCTGGAACTCACGGGTGCCGAAGCCGCCACGGTGGTCAACAATAACGCCGCTGCGGTGCTGCTCGGTCTCAACACCCTGGCGGAGGGGAAAGAAGTCATCGTCTCCCGCGGGGAGTTAATTGAAATCGGCGGCTCGTTTCGCATTCCCGAGATCATGGCAAAGAGCGGCGCGAAGCTCAAAGAAGTCGGCAGTACCAACCGCACGCATGCGGCGGATTACGAGCGCGCCATCAAAGACAACACCGCCCTTCTCCTCAAGGTCCATACCAGCAATTACAAAGTCGTCGGATTTACAGCGGCGGTTGAACTCGAGGAGTTGGTCGCTATCGGCAAGAAACACAACCTTCCGGTGATGGAAGACCTTGGTAGCGGGGCCCTAATCGATCTCACCCATTATGGTTTGCCGAAGGAACCAATCGTCAGGGAACGTGTCGAGGCCGGCGCCGATGTCGTGACCTTCAGCGGTGATAAGATCCTAGGCGGCCCGCAGACCGGGTTGCTCGTCGGCAAGAAAAATTTGATTGCCGCGATGAACGCAAACCATCTGCAGCGCGCCCTGAGATGCGGCAAATTGACGCTGGCGGCACTGGAAGCCACGCTTCGGCTCTATCGCCAGTCTCCCAATATCGCTGAGGCCATTCCGACGCTAAAGGCCTTCACTCGATCCGTGGACGAAATTCGGCAGATGGGGGAACAGGTCCTGCCGAAGTTGAAAGCGGCGCTGGGACAGGGATTCCGCGTCACGCTGGAAAACTCGACGTCCCAGATCGGGAGCGGGGCACTACCGACCGAGGAGCTAGCGACGGTCGTGATCGCGGTGGACCACCAATCCCTCAGCGCGAACGGGATCGCTGAGGAATTCCGCACCGCAAACCCGCCGATCATCGGCAGGATCAAAGAAGACCGTTTCCTCCTCGATCTGCGGAGTCTCTTTGAAGCTAATGATGTGATTCCGAATTTCACCAAGATTTGAGATTTACTGTTTGAGATTTTCGTTATGCCTTATGTTATCGGTACCGCCGGTCATATCGATCACGGCAAGACCAGCCTGATCAAAGCGCTGACCGGGCAAGACACGGACCGGCTCAAGGAAGAGAAAGAGCGAGGTATTTCCATCGATCTGGGCTTCGCCCATTTCGACATGGCGGACGGGACATCGGCAGGGATCGTCGACGTTCCCGGTCACGAGCGTTTCATCAAGAACATGCTCGCCGGCGCACATGGCATCGATCTGGTCCTATTCACGGTCGCGGCGGACGACGGCGTCATGCCGCAGACCGAGGAGCACTTGGATATCGTTCATTTGCTTGGCGTCAAGATGGCGATCTTTGTGATCACCAAAGCGGATCTCGTGCCGCCATCGAGGATTGCGGATGTCGAAGAGGAGGTCAAAATTTTGACGCTGGGCACACTCCTGGAATACTCTCCGATTGTCGCGGTGTCCACGGTGACAGGACAAGGCCTCCCACAACTGAAGGAGCAAATTGCGCAAACCCTGAAGAGTTGCGACAAGTTGGCGCCCCGAGGCTACTTCCGTCTCCCTGTGGACCGAGCGTTCGTGCTCCAAGGGCACGGCGTCGTCGTTACTGGCACCGCGCTCAGCGGAGAAATTCGGGTCGGTGAACGCGTGCGCTGTCTACCCGGTGACCAACTGTTCCGCGTGCGCAGCCTTCAGGTCCATGGCCGTCCGGTGGAAAGCGCCGGTTGGGGGCAACGAGTCGCGCTCAATCTGACGGGCCCGGAGCGCGCCTCCGTCGAGCGCGGCCATGTCATCTGCAACGAAAGACTATCGTTGACTTCAACGCGCTTTGACGCCTTTCTGGAAGTGCGACCGGCCGCTGCGAAAGGCATTAAAAACCATCAGCGCCTTCGCGTCCACCAGGGAGCGGCGGAACGCCTGGCTAAAATCATCCTGCTCGGTTCCCGGGAGAAAGCCGAACCCAAAGAGTCCGCCTACTGCCAGGTAATGCTGTCCGAGCCTCTGCTTGTATTGCGCGGCGATCACTTCATTGTGCGTGATGAGACCGGTCAGAGGACGCTCGGCGGGGGTACTGTCATTCACCCCTGGGCCAGAAAACACAAACGCGGCGACGCCGGCCTCCTCGCCAGACTGCAAGCATTGCACCGCGGCGACATCTCGCAACTCACTGAAACTTTCCTGGAGGAAAGCGAGGCTTTTGCGCTGCCCATCGAATCCATCCATCAGTTCCTCAACTTCAAGGAAGACGAAGCGCGGGAGCAAGTCGAAACAATCAAGAGCGTGCGCGCCTTCAGCGCGGAAGGCGAGAAAGTCTATACGACGGAGAGCAAGTGGCGGCGCCTGCAAGAGACCATCGCCGGATCGCTCAAGGAATTTCACGCAAGCCACCCGTTGGTGCCCGGCATGGACATGGAAGAGCTGCGCGGCAAGATTAGGTACGATCTGTCACCAAAGATTTTCAGGGTACTCATCGAAACCCTGCTCGCCGAAAAAACCATCGCCAAGGAAGAAAATTTCCTGCGTTTGGTTGAGCATCGCGTGCAAGTTGGGGGACAGGAAAAATCTCTGATGGAAAAGATCAAGAAGATACTCGGTGAGCAGCCCATGGCGCCGCCGGATTTGAAGCAGATTGAGAAGGATCTCGGTGTGACGCGCGCGAAATTGTCCGAAGTCATCCGCCTGCTCGAGCGCGAAGGATCCGTGGTTCGAGTCACAACGGAGCTTTACTTCCTGACCAGTTGCGTTGACAAGGTCAGAAGCGTTCTATATAAATTTTTACAGGACAAGGGGGAGATTTCCGCCGCCGTCTTTCGCGATCTCCTCGGTTCCAGCCGTAAATATACGATTGCTCTCCTGGAGTATTTCGATCGCGAAGGTTTTACTCTAAGAATCGGCGATATCCGGCGGCTCAAGTCTCACGCGCCGTTGGGGAGAACGGGCGCCACAAAGTAGACTCGATTTTATCTCAGCGAAGACGACAAACAAGATTATGGCCCTGGGAAGTCAGAAGGCGGTGCGCCTCACGCAAGAGGTGAAGGCCGCGGGTTGAGCCGCCAAGCTCGGCCCCGCCGACCTCGTGCAAGTATTGCACGGCCTGCCAAAATTCAATAACCCTGACATGCTGGTCGGGACGGAGACGTCCGACGACGCGGGGGTGTTTCGCCTGCGGCCGGATTTGGCGATCGTCAACACGGTGGACTTTTTCACGCCCATTGTTGACGACCCCTACGTTTTCGGCCAAATCTCCGCCGCCAACGCTCTCAGCGACGTTTATGCCATGGGCGGCGAGCCAAAAACAGCCATGAACATCGTGTGTTTCCCCAAAGGGAAAATGGACATGGAAATCCTCGGCGAAATCCTCAAAGGCGGAGCCGACAAAGTGAAAGAAAGCGGCGCCGTCGTCATTGGCGGCCACAGCATTATCGACGAGGAAATCAAATACGGCATGGCGGTCACGGGCGTGATTCATCCCGACAAGATTTTTCGCAACGTCGGCGTACAGGAAGGCGATGTCCTAATCTTAACCAAGCCCCTGGGCACCGGAATCGTGACTACTGCCCTGAAAAAGGGCAGCGCTTCTCCGGAAAGCGTCGACGAAGCAGTGAAATCGATGACCACGCTGAACGGGACCGCGTCGCTAGTCATGAGGGAGTTTCCGGTCCATGCCTGTTCCGATGTCACGGGATATGGTCTCCTGGGCCACGCGATGGAGATGGCAAGCGGCAGCAGCGTCACCTTGGTGATTGAATCGGCAAACATGCCGATCATTCGTAGCGCCACGGAGTTGGCCGAGCAGGGCCATCTCACGGGCGGCTGCAAGCGCAACCGCGACTACCTTGAAGACAAGATCAGCATCGATAAATCGCTTCGCGAAGGTTTCGTCGAAGTCGCCCTCGACCCGCAAACTTCCGGCGGGCTCTTAATCGCCGTGGCTAAGCGCCATGCCGCCAAGCTCATCGCAGAACTGCGAGAGGCTGGGGTTCAATGTGTGGCCGAAGTCGGCTATGCAACCGCGCGGCAAGAATCTTTGGTGCGCTTAGTCTAGTAGCAGCCTTGTCTCCTCGGCTACCCATCGAGCCTTCCAAGCCTTTGAAACTCACGGGCATTAATAAGGTCACCGAAGCGCTCGAACCAGAAGTTTTTTCCCGCCCGGGTTGTTACTGTCTCCTCATCGCCTTCGCTCGGAGACGAGCGCTCCGGATCGGCAAACTGGGCGAAGATGAATTTCCCCCCGGGACCTACGTCTACACTGGAAGCGCCATGGGCGGATTGGAACACCGCCTGAGGCGTCACCTCGCGCGGCGCAAGAAGTTGCGCTGGCATATTGATTATCTTCTCAGTGCACCGCAGGCCCGCATCAAGGAGATCCTCGTCTATTCACCCGCGCCGGGGCAGGAATGCCGGCGCAATCAGGTCGTTGCGCGGTTGCCGGGTGCGCAGATGATACTGCGCAGATTTGGCGCCTCGGATTGCTCCACCCGGTGCGCAACACATCTTTATTTCTTTCCCAGAAATCAAGCGGCGACACGAATTGCCGCGGCGCTGCGCCGGCACTGCAGCACATATCTGGTCATAGATAAACCGCCGGCAGGTGCAAAGCAGCGCATCCGAAGATCGGCAGTAACGCCGTAAATCCTTAGCGTTTCAAGCGTGACGGCCGAAAGGTCGGCTTCCTTCCTATGGTTCTCTGACTTCGACAGCATCTGGCAAATTCATGTGATTGATCTGATCGAAGGATCTTTCATGCGCACAAACGTCTTGCAGTCAAATACGCCTTTTGTTCTGTCTTTCTTGAAAATCATATCGCGGCGGCTTAGTAAGGTTATATGGCTGCCGTGCGACCGCGCTATCTTCCACTTCCTTATCAGGACTCGACGGAATCTGGGCGCCTTATTTTGAGAGACGGGACCACCGCAACCATTCGCGTCGCTGGGCTGGAGGACAGGGAAGAAATGAGCGGTTTTTTTGCCGGGCTTTCCGAGGAATCGCGGCTCCAGCGTTTTTTTTCCCACCTAGAACCAACCCAGAGACTCATCGATGCTTTCTGCGATAATTCAAATCCACTGGCGCGTTATTCTCTCGTCGTTACCCGGCTTGTCGCAG
This sequence comes from Binatia bacterium, assembly GCA_041625275.1. Classification (GTDB taxonomy): domain Bacteria; phylum Desulfobacterota; class Binatia; order UBA9968; family UBA9968; genus JBFJNS01. The sequence goes on from JBFJTQ010000008.1 coordinate 7,415, forward strand.
AACAATCACGAATCATTGCAACGGGGTCCTATGTGGCAAAGGACTCAACGACAGCGGAGATCGCGATTGCGGTCGCGGACCGCTTTCAAGGTAAGGGCATCGGTACCATTCTTCTAGAACGCTTGGCCCTGATCGCCGTCGCCAATGGCTTCCGGCGCTTCTGGGCCGTGACGCTGGCTGCCAACAAGCCCATGTTGGACGTGTTTCGTGAGTCGGGGTTTGAGTGCCGCACCAAAGCGGAGTCCGGCTATGTCGAAGTTGATCTCTCGGTCGTGCCAAGCGAGACGAGCGTCCTCCAGGCCGAAATTCGAGACCGGGTTTCCACGACCGCATCGTTGCGACCCTTCTTTAGGCCCAATGCCATCGCGGTAGTGGGCGCTTCGCGTAAGTCCGGCACCATCGGCAATCGTATTTTGCTGGGACTCATGGCCGCCGGCTTTCACGGGCCCATTTACCCCATTAACCCAAACGCATCGTCCATCGCTTCGCTCACCGCTTATTCTTCCATCCGCGATGTGCCCGAAGTTCCCGATCTTGCCGTCGTCACTGTCCCGAGAGCCGGCGTGTTCCACGCGATAGACGATTGCGCTGCACGCGGCGTAAAGGCTGTCATCGTTATCACTGCCGGATTCGCCGAAACGGGTCGCGAAGGTGGAGATCTGCAAGTCAAGCTCCTGGAGAAAGTCCGCGGTTACGGCATGCGCATGGTAGGACCCAACTGCCTTGGCTTGCTCACCACGGACCCGACGGTGAGTTTAAACGCCTCTTTCGCTCCTTATTTTCCCCCAAGCGGTAATGTCGCGTTCTGCTCTCAAAGCGGCGCCTTGGGCTTGGCTATTATCTCATTGGCCCGTGAAAGAGAACTGGGGCTTTCGAGTTTCGTGAGCATCGGCAACAAGGCGGATGTCTCCGGCAACGATATGATTCAATACTGGGAGGAAGACAAGCGAACCGGAGTCATCCTTCTCTACCTGGAATCCTTCGGTAACCCTAGGCGCTTTGCAAGGATTGCGAGTCGAATCAGTCGCCACAAACCCATCGTCACCGTTAAAGCGGGCCGAACCGGCGCAGGCCTCCGGGCCGCTGGATCGCATACCGCCGCTCTGGCCGGCAGTGATGTCGCCGTAGACGCGCTCTTTCGCCAAACGGGCGTCATTCGCGCCGAAACGTTGGACGAAATGTTCGATCTGGCCGCGGCTCTGAGCACCCAGCCTCTACCGAAGGGAAAGCGCGTGGCCATCCTGACTAACGCTGGAGGCCTGGGCATTCTTTGCGCGGACACCTGCGAGGCGAATGGTCTCGTGGTCCAAGAACTCCAGGAAGCGACAAAGAATCGGCTGCGGCAGTTCTTGCCTCCAGCTGCAAGTGTGATGAACCCCGTGGACATGATCGCATCGGCCGGGCCGGACGAGTTTCGCAAGGCAGCCCAGATTCTCCTCGGTGCGGATGAAGTGGATAACCTGATTGTCCTCACGATCGACGTCGCTCTCGCGGATATGGCTGATCTGTCAACGGGCATCACTGCCGGCGTGGCGGCTGTTCGCAGCCAAGGCGGCGCGGGAAAACCCGTATTGACGTGTATCATGGAAGAGGGCAAATCCCGCCGACCCTGTCGCAGCGACAGCGAACGGCTGCCTAATTATGCCTTCCCGGAGAATGCGGCCCGGGTGCTTGGTAAGCTTGCGCTTTATGCCGATTGGCGCAGCGAGCCCGCCGGGATGATCCCGGACTTCGAGGACATTCAACCGCGAAAGGCGCGTAGGCGCTGTCAACACGTCATTGCCGAGCGAGGAGGCGGATGGCTTTCGGCTGACGAAGTTCGGGAAGTTCTTGCCGCGATGAACCTTCGTTCGCCGGCTGGCGGCGTGGGTCGGACGGCAGAAGAAGCCGCGAGTCTAGCGTGTGAGATCGGTTTCCCCGTAGCCGTCAAACTCGCCTCGCGCAGTATCGTCCATAAAACCGAGAAGGGCGGAGTGCGTCTAGACTTGAGAAACGAAGATTCCGTGCGCCGGGCCTATTCTGAGATTCGCGATCGGCTCGCGCGCGAAAATCAGCTGGACGCGATGGATGGTGTCCTGGTGCAAGCCATGATTGCCGGCGGAGTTGAGTTGATGGTGGGCGTCACTCAAGATCCCTCCTTTGGCCCCCTGCTTGGCTTCGGGCTGGGGGGAATTCACGTGGAAATTCTCAAAGATGTTTGTTTTCGTGTCACGCCGATCACGGATCGCGATGCCCGTGAGATGGTGCGAAGCATCCGTGGTTATCGCCTCTTGGAGGGCTATCGCGGCCATCCGCCGGCGGACATTGACGCCATTGAAACACTGCTGCTTCGCACCGGACGACTCGTCGAGGAAGTTCCCGAGATCACGGAGCTAGATTTAAATCCTGTCTTTGCCCTACCCCCCGGCCAGGGCTGTGTCGTCATCGACGCCAGGATCAGGGTCCAGCCGCCTCGATAAGGCTCAGGCCCATCTCACGCAATATAGTTTTGAAAAAGAAACGAACCACGCCGCTCATACGACAACCAAGGGTTATTGGTAGTCGCACGGTAGCGTGAATTTTCTTGAATGGGGACGTGGGCGCTTACACCGTCAGCCGCAACTTGAGAAGATTTGCAATCTCATTGAAGATGTACTGCAGTTGTAACTGGACATCGCCCTTGAGATCGACAGTAAACACCTTCCCTTTCAGTTGGTTAGAGTTGAAGGTCGGCGGCGTGCGGCGGGGCGTCGTTTTTTTCAAATCGCTATGATCATCGCCATCGTTCACCGCATAAACCGCGTTACAGCTGCCGGTTGCCGGGTCGCTACTGGAGTTCTCGATGAGATCCTTATCGTTCGCGATCTGTGCCAGGAGGCAGCGTGAGTTGGCGTCCAGCCTCGCCGTTGCGTCGGAATTCGTCGGTTCGCCTATCGCGATTGCAAAAATGACCACATCTCCACCGCCTCCCAAATTCCTGATCGCGTTTGCTTCGTCTCTGGCGGCGTTCCGAACCGCAGCCATTTGATGCAGATAGAGAGGTGCCGGACGCTCGCCCGGAGGAATGAAGTCTTGGTCTTTTTTGGTATTAAGGTAAAGGCGATATAAGCCATCTGAATCCCGTGTATTTATCGAGCTATTACGCTTTACGAAAATGCACCCGCTACTATCCTTCCAGGGCCACTTCTCCCCGGGAAGCTGTTCACCGGTCACCGGATCAACCTGGCACGCATTTATATTATCCAACCTGAGCGCCGTCGGTTGACCGTCGGTAACCAGAAGTACGACCTTGCGCGTTACCGCACGCGTCGCGTCATTGAGCGCGTCCTCCATTTCCGCCCGGGCCGTTCGTAGCCCCTCCATGGTGTTGGTCGTACCGCTCAATGGCAAGCCATTAATGGCGGCTTCGATGCTGCTGATACTGCTGCCCATGGGCTTGTTGGGAGTGCAGATATTGCCTGTGAACTCGCCACCGCCCGCCGTGCCGCAGCCACGAATGCCGAAACTGGTCATGCCGACGCGATCGTCAGGGGAAAAATTTTGACCCAGAAAGCCCTTTCCGCCGCACCCAAGACCCGTAAGGGCACACTTCAAGGCGGCAATTTTCGTCCGCCCCGTCCCATCTCTCTGCCCCATGGACCCGGAACGGTCGATGACTAACATGAGATCTACAGGCCGCTCGGGTCCAGCCTCCGCAAGGACGCTAACATCTATGGTGGAGTAATCGCCGGGAGTGAGAAAGCTAAGGAACCTCAGAAATGTGGTTGGAACGGGTTCGTCTCCCTGAACTTGAACAAATCTAATGGGTGGGCCTCCGGCCACGGCTCTGTCAACGAAATTGACCGATACGGATAATTTGACCCCATCGGTCGCTGCGCACTTGCCAACCCCGCTCATCGCCACCGATGCGCCATTCATCGCCATAGAGTCGCAGGCAGCCCGAGTCGCCTCGCCCTCATATCCGGCTTGCCCTTTCAATACCTTGGCGGCCGCCAAAGCCGAGGCGTCGACGAGACGAGAGATGCGCGCCCTTTGCAGGTACGCCCTGCCGAAGTCGAGGGCAAACCCAACGAATGTCGCTAGCAGCGCAAAGCTCAATGTAAAGTATATGAGAAAGGAACCTTTTTGGTTTAACTTCACCATACTGATGCTCCGTGTTCTATTGTGCCATGGTTTTGTCTAGGGCGTACCGCTGACGTCCGTGAATATGGTGCGGTCGTAAAAAACCTTGGTGGCCAAGCTGGTTCCTACGTAAGTCAAGACATTAGGGCCGTAATCATAGTAAATCTCGAAGGCGTGAAAGGTTTGCGCGGGTCCAACGCTTTCGATTCCAGGAATATTTACCTGGCTGCTGACGGAGCCAATCTTGGTGGTCTCCGGCAGATTGCCACGAATCATCTGGTTTCCCACCTTGTAAGTACAAGGTTGAGGCGGCAAGCAGGGGACCAACTCATCTTGGACGATCTCCGTATAGATGATCCTCCACTGTCCGGGGTTGTCGTCGCGGAGTGTTGGCGCGGCTGCGGCAATCACTGCGTCCAGAGCCATTTTAGCGTTGGTTCCTCTCGAGACGAGATTGGCTCCCTCCCGGGTTGTATGGGTAAGAGTCAAATACGTACTAATAACCGCCCCGATCTCAATGGCGCCGTACACCAAGGCCAAGATCAGAGGGAATACCAGTGTCAATTCAATAAGTGATTGACCCTTCTTTGCTCGCGTGATTCGTGAAATTGAGTTCATGATGTTTGTGCTCCTAGGTGCTGGGAAAAGGTTCGTTTCTCCAGGTAGTGGATAATTCAAAGGGAACGCCCTGAGGCGTAAAGAATTGGGAGAAAAACGGCATCATCGCCGGCTTCGATAGTCGAACAGTCAGCATGACAGTCTGGTTAGGCCCGCCACCAGGTTGGCTGCAGGGAGCATCGAGACATGTAAATTCAAAGTCCGGCCCGAGATCCGGACACCGCAGGCCCGTGGCAATGACATTGCGGCAAAACACTTCGCGCACCACTGCGGGTCGAGGACGGGGGTTTCCTTCCGGATCGCTTGCCGTCCTGCCGGTAATCATATATCTGCCCGCTTTACCAAGCGCATGCTGCAAGGTGACCTTCGAGTATAGCAAATGAGAGAATTCCACGACCGCGAAGAAAATCGTAAAAAAAAGCAGAAATCCTAGCGTCATCTCGACAACGGCCTGTCCCCCCTGCCCAGCCGAAGACTTCATTGACCGGAGTGCTCCACATGCTCTTCGAAGCCTCATCCAGGGTTGGGCTGGAATTTGGTCGAAGCGTGCGGTGATGGAATTTCCACACGTCACACGCGCACAAGCTGTTAGGTGACTCGCCACCATAACCTCCTTGTTGTGTTTTGGATCAGGCTAGAGCCTGTTCCGAGAGCGCTCCCTCGAAGCCGCGCGGCGGCGTTTTGATCATTCTGCGCACCAGAAAAATCGCCGGCAGCAAAGGAAACATCGCCACGGCACCGATGACGACCCGACTGATCGAATTCGATACTGCCGCGTCGCCCAACAAGCTGAACATCAGCATTGAAGTGATGTAAGCCGTTGCAAATACAATTAGAGGGGTTCCACACACGATTAAAAATACTCGTGCAAGCGCGTTCCAAATGCTTAGACCCGGGTGTTTGGCTATCCAGACGTATCGGAAGGCAACACCCAAATAAATCATCATTACAAATGCGATAGTGACAGTGCCGTCAATCATGTCTAAGCCTCCTTATGCAACAGATCTAGTATATCCATAACTTAGCTAGCATCAGGTCATGCATTTCTCTCGTTGTGCGCCCTTTGAGATGCGTCAAAAACCAACTTCTAGGCAAAAAAAAACCGGCAATTTCGTTGCCGGTTTCACCACTAGCTCCCTGACACCCATGGTGACCACATAGGGTAA
>JBFJTQ010000009.1:0-13161 GCA_041625275.1 Binatia bacterium
AGCCCGACTTTCATCCGGGCGCTCGCTGATTCTCCCCACTAAGAAGGCCCAGGGCCTCCTGGCCTATCTCGCACTCACGCCGGGAAAGCCGCAGCCACGGAATAAAGCTGCAACCCTGCTCTGGGGAGACAAAGGGGAGAATCAGGCTCGACATAGTCTTCGTCAAGCCATTTCCGCTATCAAGAAAATCTTCTCTCACGTAAGCGCGAGAGCCCTGGTCATCGAGGGAGATACTATTACTCTGGCTCCATCAGAAGTAGAAGTGGATGTCGTCCTGTTCGAGCGGTGCATCCGCGACGGCTCCCCTTCCGCGCTTGAGCGCGCCGCTACGCTCTACAAAGGTGAGTTCCTCGAAGGTCTCGATGTGAAAGAAGAGATGTTCGAGGAGTGGCTCAGGACGCAGCGTGCGCGACTTCGCGAGCTAGCGCTGGATGCCTCAGCGAAGCTTCTTTCGCATCAGTTGAAGAACAATCGCGACGAAGCCGCCATTCAAACCGCATTACGACTCCTCGGGTTGGACCCCTTGCAGGACGGTGTGCACCAAATTCTTATGAGGCTCTACTCTAAAAGCGGCCGTAGAGGCACGGCACTCATGCAATATCAGCGCTGTGTGGAGATATTGCAGCGAGAGCTTGGAGTGGAGCCCGAGCCGGAGACGAAGCAGCTCTATCAAGACATTCTTCAGAGATCATCCCGCGCACCGCCCACGGAGATAACACGCCTTCGTCAAGCAGGACCGCGGCGGCGTAAGCCGACTTCAATTCCTGTCGAGCCCCCTACTGCCGAGATCGCGCTGATTGGACGGAAACCGGAACTCGTCCGACTGCATGAGGCCATGGGGAAAGCTCAAAAAGGCCAGGGGCAGACCATCGCCATTTTAGGCGAAGCGGGCATCGGGAAGAGCCGCCTCGTACAGGAACTCCGTGCGGAGGCAATTCGGGGAGAAAGCCTCGCTTTGTTAGGCCGCTCTTACGAGATTGAACAGGTCATTCCCTTTGGGTCTTGGAACAACATCCTGCGCAGCGGACGAATCATTGATGACCCCGAGATCATTCAAAGCCTTGATCCCGTCTGGAGAGTCGAACTCGCCCGGCTCTTTCCGGAAGTGGGAGGACCGGGGCCTGAACTGTCTAGCGCTCCCGAAAGCGCGGTTCGGCTTTTCGAAGCCGTAGCTCACCTCTTAGGTTGCCTGGTTTCAAGACAGCCGCTGGTCTTGATTCTCGAAGATCTACATTGGGCCGACGAAATGAGTCTTAGACTCTTTTCCTTCCTCAGCCACCGAATACAGCACCGCTCAGTGCTGCTCGTAGGCACCGCGCGCGAGGAAGAGGTGTCTCAAAGCCCAGTCCTTTCCCAGCTTGTTCAGGAGCTAGAGCGAAATCGGCGGGGGGTCTCGTTGACTCTTTTACCCCTCTCTCGCGCAGACACGGGAACTCTAGTCCGACGGCTTGCACGGGCAAGCGTTGAAGGGCGACTGCTGGCGAAGCTCGAACAAGCAGTCTGGGCGTCCAGCGAAGGAAACCCATTCATCGTTGTCGAGACGATGCGGGCACTTCAGGAGCGTGACGGCCTTGAGGCAAACAGCAGCCTGCCCCTCCCCGAACAGGTTCGTGCGATCGTCTCCCAACGGCTGCAACGGCTTAGCGCTCACGCCAAACAACTCGTGGCAGTAGCTGCGATCATCGGGCGCGAGTTCGATTTTCCCATCCTCGAGCGCGCAGCGGCTATGAGCGCACGTGAAGCCGCGGAGGGTGTCGAAGAACTGGTGCGGCAACGCATGCTCCACGGCGTAGGAGAACATTTTGACTTCAGCCACGATCGCATCCGGGAAGTAGCCTGCACTCAAATTCTTCCGCCACGTCGCAAGCTTTTGCACGGCCTCGTAGCTAAGGCGCTGGAGGAAGTTTATGCGGAGAATCTGGAGCCGCACTACGGCGCTCTGGGGGTTCATTACCGCGAGGGCGAGGTGTGGGATAAATCCACATTGTATCTCCACAAGGCGGGTGCGAGCGCGGCCATGCGCTCGGCGCACCGTGACGCGATGGAGTACTTCAACTCGGCACTGGAGGCTCTCAAGCATCTCCCGGAGAATCGTGAGACTACCGAGCAGGCCATCGCAATCCGCATGGATCTCGGACCGGCGCTAATGGCAACCAAGGGCTATTTCGCCCCGGAAGTCGAAGAAATCTACACTCAGGCGCGAGCGCTGTGCGAACGCGTCGGAGAGTCGCCGCAGTTGTTTGAGGTCCTCTGGGGACTGTGGCTGATAAACGAGTCGCGCGGGGAACGCCAGACTGCGAGAGAGTCAGGAGAGCGTCTCCTTGCCGTAGCCAAGCGTGAGCAAGACAACTCACTGCTCTTGCAAGCTCACCATGCTCTTTGGGATACCCTTTTCGGTCTCGGAGAGTTGGCCCTTGTTCAGGCGCACTTGGAGCAAGGCTTGAAGCTGTACGATCCTCAACGGCACAAGCACCATGCCAACCACTATGGCGGACATGACCCCGGGGTGTGCTGCCGGACCCATGCCGCCAGGGTGCTGTGGCTGCTCGGCTATCCGGATCAGGCAGTCGATAAGGTGCAAGATGCGGTCAAACTGGCGGGCGAGCTGTCTCACCCCTATAGCCTAGGTAACGCCTTGTCCTATGCTGCCTGGGTCTATCAGCACCGCAAGGAGGGAGAAGCCGCACAGGAAATGGCAGAGGCAGTCATAACACTGGGGACAGAGAAGGGGTTCCCGCGCTGGGTGGCGCAGGGGAGGATCATACAGGGATGGCTGCTGGCCGAGCGAGGAAGGCGGAGAGAAGGAATTTCGCAGATGCGCCAGGGCGCGGCTTTGTGGGGAGGACGGGAGCAAACGTATTTTGGCGCATTGGTGGCCGAGGCTTGTGGGAAAGCAGGACAGTTCGAGGACGGGCTGAACGCGGTAACCGGAGCACTGGCTAGAGTACACGAAACCGAGACCCGCTATTACGAAGCGGAGCTCCATCGAATCAAGGGTGAAATACTGCTGGGACAGCTTGTGCCGGATGAAGGAGGAGCCGAAGACTGTATTCAAAAAGCCCTCGAGGTTTCCCGGAGGCAGGGGACGAAGTCTTGGGAGCTGCGCGCCGCGATGAGTTTAGGCCGGCTTTGGCAGAGACAAGGCAAGCAGACTGCCGCCCGGCAACTTATGTCCGAGATTTACGCCTGGTTTACCGAGGGATTTGACACGGCCGATCTTAAGGAAGCCAAGGCGCTGCTCGAGAGTTTATCGTGAATTGAGTCCTAACCGGGACGCATAAACGATTCGAGTGATCTGACACTCTAGCCGCGTATCGACCTCAAACCGTTCACGACCGTTAGCAGGTTCATGCTTCGCTCATGGACACTATGAGCCGTTGTCGCCAGACGTAGCCAGGAAAAGGTATCCTTTCCGTTTTAGCCTATTTCCTTTTCCAAGCGGTCGGAGCCTACGACAAATTTCTTGCGAGCGCCGACTTCAGAGAAATCGTGGAAAATTGCTTAGCGGCTTATACCGGGGCCTATGCCTAATTTTCGGGCGTAACGCCGATGAAGTTTTTACGCGGGTCGATGGCGATGCCATTCACTCTGACTTCATAGTGGAGATGTGGTCCGGTGCTTTTTCCGCTGTTGCCGACGAGCGCGATTCGCTGCCCCTTTTGCACCCGCTCCCCCTGGTTGACCAAAATCTCGGAGAGATGGGCATACAGCGTCCTGATCTCCTGGCCATGGTCTAATATTACAGTCTTTCCCTTCCCGTCTCTTGGTCCTGCCGACTCCACGATCGCGTCTCCCGTTGCGTAGACGGGAGTGCCTACCGGATTGGGGATGTCGAGACCGGAATGAAATTCTGCTTTGCCCGTCCAGGGAGAGGTCCGCATGCCGACGCCGGAAACTACCCGTCCCCGCAAAGGCCACTCGGAAGGAAAGGAGGAGATCATCCGCTTGAGTTCCCGCTGAAGAGCGCCGAGAATTTGTTGCAGCTCCTCATCTTCGCTCCGGTCAGCGGATGCTGCCCTGAATCGACTCGGGAGGGAAGCCTGGATTCTCTCGCGAAAGCCTTTCCAACGGCTGAGTAATTCCCGGACCTCCACGGTTCTCTCCCGCAAGCCGGACACGCTCGCGCGTTGTGCTTGCGCCCTCGTGACGACTTCGTGGACCTTTTTCTCTTGCAGCGCGACGTACTCGCTCAAAGACGATGCGCCCCAAACCACCAGCAACAGGACGGTCCACAGAAGACAACGAAGACCTGATCGGGAAACAGCAAAGCGGCGCATTTGCGTGTCTCTTAAGACGATTACGGAATATGCCTTATTCATGTTTATGTGATTCCGAAGCCTCCTGCCGGCTGGTCTTGCATTGGCCATCGATCACCACGCCCTCTTCGAGCACCAGTATAGGCGTCACAATGTTCCCGTAGATGCGAGCCGTCTTTCGTAGTTCGACCCGCTCTCGGGCAGTGATGTTCCCTTTGATCTGTCCGCTGACGATGGCGGCCCCTACTTCCACTGCGGCTTCCACTTGGCCTTTTTCCCCCACCAGAAGCGTATCCGCGCACAGCAGTTCGCCGTGAAATTTCCCGTTGAAGGCTACTGTGCCGACGAAATTGAGCCGCCCCTGCGCTTCGCTGCCGTAATCAATGATGGATGTCGAAGCATGATTGGCATTGGAGTTCTTTTTCCAGATGGACATAGCCTCATCGCCTTTTCATGCGCGCTCCGGGCAGTCGCGATATTCAGGGTCATTTAGCGCCGCCCGCACAAAAAGAATGATAGTCCTACGCAAAGGAATCATCTGGCCCGTTTTCATTTTTGAGTGATGGGCACGGCTGGCGCAACAATTATGCCAACCCAATACTTTCCTGGATTTCTTACCCGCAGCCGATGGGAGTCCCCGAAAGTTTATTGTTTTTGGCGGCATTTTCCCCGGCGAGGTGGACAAAACCTGTCCGTAGAGATCGTTTCTGTGCAGCGAACTAGGCGCCTCTAATCTTCAACCCGGGCGGTGATTTCGCGCTCTACTGGGCACCGGCATGAAGTTTTTTGGTAAAATGCCGGCATGCTCCCGGCGGTTTGTGCTGGTTTGCGAAAGAGACCCGGGACATACTGCCGCATAGTTTTCTCCAATCTTGACGGCCACGCTCTGCACTATGAACTCTTATGGACTATTGCCTGCTCGCACTCGCTTTGGTAATTTTTCTACTCTCAATAAAGCGTTGACAGCCAGAAGCGGGAAGAGAAAGCCGTCTTTCCAACCAACATCCGCCCAAAATCACAGCAGCCGCGCAGTTACACTATGTATGAGAGGAAGAGGTTAACGAATACGATTCTAAGAAAACGCCAACTCAGCGCTCCGAAATACATGACAGGAGAGGAACATCGCAGGCTAAATCCGAAAAAAGGGCTTGTCAAAGTACTAGAGCGCACGATGGACATCGTAGTATCGCGCTTTATTTATCCCCATATGATGGGAGTGTGGAATCCTTACAGCTGGCTTCTCTCACGGCGGTTTTCTTTGGGCGAAATCTCGTTATCTCCCCCCGGCTGGCCGAGGGATCTCGCCAGGCTCCGGGTGCTCTTACTTTCGGACGTGCATGTTGGCATCTTCCTCAAGCCTGAGCTTCTGGCGAAAATCGTCAATTCTTTGATGGGCATCCACCCCGACTTAGTGGCTCTGACAGGTGACGTTGTCACCGGCCATTCAAGGGATCTCGACAGATTCCTACCGGCATTGGCTTTGTTGTCGCGTGCTCCGCTGGGCGCTTGGTTTTGCTACGGCAACCATGACTATTTCGGCGGCGATCCTGAAGAGGTTAGCAATCGTTTACGCGCGATAGGAATCATGACCCTCAGAAATGAGACGGTCGTCCTGCAGCACGGGAACGGAAAGTTTATTCTCGGAGGTATCGATGATCGCATCATGGGAACGCCCGATTGGGATCGTTTGGTATCACAACACGGGCCGCCTCATTGTCTACTGGCACACCACCCTGATTTTTTTTACGAAGCTGCCGCGCGCGGCGTCGCTATTACGCTATCGGGGCATACTCACGGTGGTCAGATTCGCTTTCCAACTGGTCCGCCCATTGTGCGTCAGAGCGAGTTTTGTCTGGACGAGGGCGCTTATGCCTATCGTTCTTCTCTGCTCGTCGTCACGCGTGGGCTCGGAAGCGTCGGGCTGCCCTGGCGCTACGGCGCAGACCCTGAGGCAATCTTGATTGAAATCATGCCTTCGAATGGATCTTGATGGGCGTGAGCCTCAAGCCCTCGAGTCGTAAGGACACATTGCTCGAACCAGCAACACACAGTGAGCGCCGAGAAACAGCACGGAAGAGAAATAGGTTAGAGGCCTTAGGGATATTGCGTGTTAGCTTCCGCTGGCGGAATAGAATCGAAATCTCAAGATCCGGAACGAAACTGAGCACCCGCCACGGAATGAAGAGGAGGCGCTGCAGCGGCAAAATAATCAAGAGAGACTATTTCGCCAAGCCCAATTAGTATTATACTGCGCTCAGAATGAATGTTTGCCGACGTAAATTCCAGAGCCGACTCGCAGGCCAAAATTCTAAGCTTGCGATTGTCTTGTTAAGGCCTTGTTCTTCCGACGTCACCCCTTAAGGGGGGGTGACTGCGCTTGCCAGAATTCGAGAATCATCGTCTTTAGCGCCTCAGCCCAACCCGACACGCGCAGTCACTCTTGCTTTCGATGTGCTGACCCGGAAAATCCAACGTCAACACGCTTACGTTAACCTCCGCGTCTATTTCCTGGCGTTTCCCCCGGTCTGCGTCACTTCTTACCGCGTGAGTGGACTCCCTTGGCGTTGCTTTGTGCCCACTTTATATCGCGGTCGCCGTGGCACCGCAGGCAGGCAAAATCTACCGTCAACTTGCCTGTGGCGAATTTACCGTCATCGGTAAACATCTTGTCCTGCGCGCCGAAAGAAATCTTCACGATATGAGACTTGACGTCTCCCTCATACTTGCCGAATGCCTCCGCGCTTTTTCCTGCCGGGGGCATGTGACAGTCGGTGCAGGCGACCCCGGAACGCTGCATCCTGCTATCGGCAAAGTCCTTCGTTTGCTTGGCGTGGCAATTCGAGCAGGCCGTCTTTATAGAAACCGATGCCGGCTTGTGCGGGTCATGGCAGGTGTTGCAACTCACTTTGTCCGCGTGCGGCCCAGCCAGGTACTCGTTGTACTGCTCGTGATGGCGGATAAATCCACCGCTCGCCGGAATTTTTTCTTTTCCGCCGCGAATATGGCACTTGCCGCACGCCGCAGGGCTGCGATCGACAACGATGTTACCCTTGCCGGGGGCCTTGGCATGAGCAGCGCCGGGGCCATGACATTCCTCGCAGGTGATGCCAGGAAAGGCCCACTTTCCGACCATCCCCAGGAGCCCATCTTGGTGCCCCTCTTTGCTGTAGCCGCTCGTGTGGCAGGTACCGCAATCGTAGGGCTTTTTCTCGCCAGGGTGATAGTCGACCCATCGCCCCGTCGCCAAGTTGTACTGATTGCTGCCCGGCTTATCCTTTTTCGGACCCGTGCTCGTGATGATATAACCCTGCTTGTCCACAAAGCGCGCCTTCCATCTCGCGCCGCCGATGACGTAGCTGATGTCCGACCACTGATACCCCGCCGGCAGCGGAACTCCCCAGGCGCGAGCCTCGGCGGCAGGACGCAGCTTTTTTGGATGTCCGCTTGCGCGGTAGTCATTGTACTTGTCGATATGACATTGAGCGCATGCTTGCGCGCCTGCATAGCCCTTTGCTTTGGCTTCAGATGAAACCATCTCTGAGGGCAGCGTAAGCCCGACCTCCGCAGCCGTTACGGTGCTCGCAAGAAAGACTCCGGCGAGAAAAAATATCGCTGAAAGCCAAGAAAGCACAAAACGATAGGCACGACGTCGCATAATCACCTCCCCGCATAGGTTAATCGCCAACGCTGTTAATCCAGCACCCTTTTCGCCTACAAAAATCACTCAGAGCTATTGTTGCTTCTTGCCTAACTTGCGAATTTCGTTGTGTGTAGAAGACGCAATGGCTATGCCACCGTCGGACTCGGAACGCATCTCATCGGCTTAAGATCTCTTAAAAACAAGGCATATCGCTCCATGATTTTTGTTTCACCCAAAAGATAAAGAACGGCGGGAATACTCTCCTGTGCAAATTATGTGCGCTTTTTTCGCAAGACGAAGAGCCGACATCAAGTTATTTTTGCAATAATGCAAAGCGCGCAGCCTCGTCTAAAGCGGTTTGTGCAATTCTCATCGGGCAATGAAAACCCATCCCCAGGCCAATCCGTGCGGGGGTTGCTGTTTCGACCAAACGTATGAGAGCAAAAAACCATAAATCATTCGGCAGCTGCGTGATTCAACACACTTCATGTCTTCAGACAAGCACACGCCGCTGAAAACGCGAATTCCAAGCGTGAACTAACGATTCGTCAGATGATGGATTTGGCAAAGTCCTTAACGCAGGCCAATACCTGGGGCCAAGATGGCGCGTCACTTTCCACCAAGTCATGTCCGGCATTAAACTCGCAATACTGTGGCGTGATTACCATTCGGTTCTTCAAGGTACGTGTCGTCTGGGGCGTAACAACCGAATCGTATTGCCCTTGAAGAATCAGCGTCGGAATCTTAAGGCTCGGCGCTGCGCGCAACGCCTCCGCGCCGAGCTGCCGCACTTGATCAAGAGCGCGGGTCGGCACCGCGATATTCCGGACCATCGACTGCACTGCTGGGTCAGCGATATCGGCGCCAGCCCACACTCGCCGCACCAGACGCCGCACCTCGGGCGATGATAAGTCAGCCTTTCGGAACGGCAATAGTTGGGAAACGAAGCGCGATACCAGCGGCCACGCAAACCGCTGCCACGCCACGCCGAAGCGGGTAAATGGCGAAAGGAGTATCAAACCCGCTGCGGCAGCGGATTCTGCGATGGTAATCGCCAACGCGCCCCCCATGGAATTGCCGACAAGCAGAATCATTTTGTGAGTCGCGCGCAGTTCTTCGTATGACTTTTCGGCTGCATCGCGCCATTCATGGTGATGGCGCCGCACGAGAGTTTCAATCTCCGGTCCAAACCCGGGCAGCAGAGGCGAGTGAACGGTCCAACCCTCGTCGTTGAGCAGCCGCCCCAAACCGCGCATTTCTGCCGGAGTGCCAGGAAAACCGTGCAGCAACAGCGCGGCGCGGCTTGCGCTACCAGACCACAGGAAGGGTTTGTGCTCGGGCGCTGAATATGGCCGTAAGGAACTCTGATTCGTTGTCATCGCGTGGCACAAATGCCTGTTCATCAATTCCTGACATATTCGCTTTGTGACGACAAGAAAGTCTACCAAATACCGTAGGAACATGGAGTACAGGCAGGCGGAGGATTATATAGCCGCGAAGGGCAACCCGCTGTGGCTGGGCGATCCTGAGAAGGGGCGCGAAACGGGGATCAAACAGTTCCTCGACGACAAAACGTATCGCCCAAGATTCGGCGCGTACAAACGCGGTTAGTCTCGTTCTGTCGAACACACAGGGCTTTTCGGTGAGCGATAGGCAAGCTTGGCACACAAGACCTTGTCAAGCTTGAAATCTGCTCGGCGACCCAAATTCTCTCCAACGGCCCCACTAATAAATTGCGTCGAAGGGGGGCTTTTCGCACATAACGAACTGAAGCGAACCTGCCGCCCATTCGCGCTGTGGAGGTGGAAACTTAAGCCTGCGCCGGCGGCTTGACTCAGATCTCCACGACGTCGTCATATGCAGCACTGGGAGCTACGGTAAAGGTGCCGCCGGTCAGCCTCAGGATAGCTCAATCTGACTCCCAACAATTTGCGGGTTTGCGAGTTGACACTATCATTTCAACTGTAATACGACTGCATTAAGCAAGTAGATTTATCTGTCCAGAAGTCTCTGTAGCTCTTTTCCGCAATAAACCAATTATGGCTGGAGGAGCCCCAGTGTTTAATTAAAGCGGGATAGATAACGAGAGCCAGCCGCATCCATCCTATTTTGGTGTTGCGCGCTGGCTCTTTGCGTTTTGCGTGAAAGGGGCCTCCCCAGCGCGGCTCTTATTTTGGGATTTCGGATCCGCACGATGACAGGCGAGCACAAAGGTAAAGATGAATCGAATAATAAACTAGCCAAGGAGGTGAACCCGATGAAGCTCAGAAAGAAATTCTCGTGGTTGGTGATGTCGGTCACGCTTTTGGCCCTGGCGCTGGTGAATCAACCCGGCTTTGCCCAGAAACCCTTCTATCAAGGCAAGAAACTTAACTTCATGGTGGACTTTTCAGCGGGTGGGCCGACTGACATAGAGTGCCGCATCTACGCGCGCCACCTGGTGAGACACCTGCCCGGTAAGCCGACCATCGTGATGACGAACCGGCCCGGCGCAGGAGGCACTCTAGCCATGAACTGGCTTTACGAGCGCGCGCGCCGTAACGGCACTGTGGCGGGTTGCCAAACTGCCGGGAGTCGATACCTAGATTGGTTCGTAGGCAATCCACAGGAAGCCGGGCTGCGCGCAAATATGGCGGAGATCGTCCCTGTAATGTTTACGCCCGTTGTGAGCGTTGGTGTCATCAAGAAAAACCTCGGCTCCGGCATCAGTAAGCCTGAGGACTTGGTTAAGGTTGAGGGATGGGTCGCCGGCGGCTTTCGGGCCGATAACAGCAAGGATATCAAATTCAGGACCCTCTTCGATCTGGTTGGAGCCAAGTATAAGTATGTGACCGGTTATCCAGGATCGGCAGATCTTTTTGCCGCATTTGTGCGGGATGAGATCCAATACGTCGATGGGAGCACTCCATTTTACTTCACGCGGGTAAAACCCGTGGTTGTGGACAAGAATCAGGCGATCCCGCTGTGGTATCAAAATCCAAAAGCGATTCCCGGATTAGAGCCCGGATATACGGCAGCTGAATTCGTCAAGAAAATTACGGGGAAAGAACCCTCCGGGTCGCTTTGGAATCTTTTCCAAATGAATGCGAGTTATCGCATGATCCTTTTTCCCCCGGGTGTCCCTCAGGAGGCCGTACAAGCTCTTCGCTCAGGATTCGAAGCTCTCTCGCGGGATCAGGAGTTTCTGGTGGAGTATAAAAAGGTTGTGGGTATCGAGCCCGAATTTATAACGAGTGAGAAGGATCTGAAAGAGGCGATCGCTCCTTGGAAAGAAACAACTCCCGAACTCAAGAAATTCCGTCTCGACTACATCGAGAAAGGAAGAGAACTCGCGCGGCAATGACCGACGAGTTTACGGCCTTACCTCGTTCGCACGCAACATGATAGAAGCGGCGCAACAGGCACTTGTCGGCGTTCTCGCATGGCCGGCCATCGCCTATCTGCTGCTTGGCGTTTTGCTGGGCATCTTTTTTGGCATGATACCCGGGCTTTCCGGTCTTACCGGGATGGCCATCTTGCTTCCTTTTACGTTCGGCCTTCAACCGTACGAGGCCATGGCGCTTCTGATGGGCATGTTCGCCATAACGGCCACGTCGGATACGATTCCTTCAGTATTAATTGGAGTGCCGGGGACGGCCGGCTCCCAGGCGACCATCATGGATGGATACCCTATGGCCAAAAAGGGAGAGGCAGCGCGCGCCTTTGGCGCAGCCTATACCGTATCGGCTTTTGGCGGCATCGTCGGAGCCGTGATTTTGGTCGCCTCCATTCCAGTGCTGGTGCCGTTGATTTCCGCTTTCGGGTCACCGGAGTTTTTCATGTTGGGAATACTCGGCCTCGCCATGGTCGGGTCGCTCAGCGGGCAGTCGCCTTTGAAGGGAAGCGTCGTCGGTCTTTTGGCGTTGCTGCTGTCCATGATCGGCTACTCCCCGCAGGCAGGCATCCCACGCTTCTGGCTGAACTGGCCGTACCTGCTCGAAGGGCTTCCATTGGTGCCTGTCGTCTTGGGGCTTTTTGCCATCCCCGAAGTCGTCGAACTCGGTGTGCGCCGCGGCACCCTGGCGGACGTGCCGACGATGGGTAAAGGGATTCTCGACGGCGTGGGGGATGCCGTGCGCCATTGGTGGCTCGCCCTTCGCTGCAGCCTGATCGGCGTTTACATAGGACTCATTCCCGGTCTTGGCGCCAGCATCGTTGATTGGGTGGCTTATGGCCATGCCGTGCAGTCATGCGACCACAACGAGAACTTCGGTCAAGGAGACGTCCGTGGTGTCATCGCGCCGGAGAGCGCGAACAACGCCATGCGAGGCGGCGCCCTGATTCCCACCATAGCGTTCGGCGTGCCCGGCAGCGCTTCGATGGCCATACTTCTTGGCGGACTTCTTATCCACGGCGTTTACCCCGGCACCGACATTCTGACGCGCCGCATGGACGTCCTTTTCTCACTCATCTGGGCCCTGGTCTTCGCCAATATCATAGCCGCTCTTCTTCTCATGGTGTGGACATCGCAACTTGCCAAGGTCACAACCATAAGAGGATCAATTCTCATACCGTCGATTCTTATTTTGGTTCTGATGGGCGCGTGGATGGCCACCCAGGATGTGGGGGACTGGGTGGTCCTTCTTGCATTTGGACTTCTGGGCTATCTCATGAAGCGATGGGCATGGCCGAGACCACCCATAGCGCTTGGATTGGTATTAGGGCCTTTCGCCGAACGGTATCTCGACCTAAGTGTCGGGCTTTATGGTTGGAGTTGGTTGGGCCGGCCCTTCGTGATTCTGTTGATGATTGGTATCGTCGCCACGTTCTATCGGGCCATACGGCAGAGTTTCACGGCGACGAGCGTCGCCTCTTAACTCCATGGCTGGCCATAATAGGTGCAACCGATGAATAACCGGACAAGCCGGGAAACTCAAGTCGAAGCTTTGTTTGCTCTCCTTATTGCCGCGCTGTTTGCGTATGCGGTGTTTGTGGGTAGCTATATGCCTTACAAGGCTGCGCTCTTTCCCACCATCGTCGGGGTTCCTGGAGCCATACTGGCTCTGGCCGTCAGCGTAATTGCATTTCGGCGCGGGCGAAAACCGGAAGCTAAGAGAGCTGCGCCGAGCGGGACTCCTGGCGACTTGTATCTCGATGAGAGCCTCCTCACCGGCGAAGCCTTTCGACGAACTGTGATCATCTTCGGGTGGATCTTTGGTGCGGTAATCGGCAGTTGGCTTTTAGGGCAAAAGCTCGCCCTGCCTCTATTTGTTTTTGCCTACCTTA